>DATCFN010000408.1:0-32935 GCA_036509475.1 Rhizomicrobium sp.
GTAGTGAAAGCCGATGGTGTTGGCGCTGATCGTGGGCGCCAGCGCATCGTCGGCATAGGGCAACGGAGAAAGTTTGAACGGGCCGGTCATCGCGGAACTCCAGGGATTTGAATGAGGGATGCACATCGCCGCCGGATGAGCCTTTCAGTGGCTCTTTCGATCCAGAGCGATGCGCGACACAGACTCAATGACTGGCGGCAGGCTGGGTTCCGAAGGGCGACGACTTCAACCGGGCCGCTTGATGGGAACCAGCTTGACGGTGGACGACGCCTTGGCGAGCACATCGCCCGTCTCGTTCAGCAATCGCCCTTCGAGGAACGCCGTCTTGCGCCCGCGTTTTTCGTACCAGGCTTCGGCGATAACAAGGCCCGGCGCGGCGGAGGCGAGAAAGCTCACTTTGATCTCCAGCGTCAGCGGCGACAATTCGAAGTTGCTCTGCGCCAGAACCACATGCGCCATCGCCGCGTCGAGCCAGCCGGTGACGAAGCCGCCCTGCACGATGCCGCCCGAATGGCACATGTCCATCGTTGCGCGATAATGAATGACGGCACGGCCCGACGCGCCATTGTCCACGACGCGCTCCAGCCCGAGCGATTTGTTCAAACCGTGCGGCCGGCGATCTGTCTCACTCATGGGCGCTTTGTACTCGCATGTTCGTTGGTGGCGAGCACACGCTGTAGCGGGCGCGCGAGCATCATGGCAAGGACGCCGCCCACCGCTGCGATAGCCGTGTGCAGCGCCCAGAACTGCGTCGGTGTCATCGCCTCGTAGAAAGCGCCGATACGCCCAATGGTGACGTTGGAGACGAAAAGCGTGAGGAACACGAAACCCATCATCGTCGCCTTGATCGCGGGCGGCGCCGCGCGCGACACCAGCGCCAGCATCACCGGCCAGTAATAGAGAAAGCCGATTCCCAGCAGCACATTGTAGAAGATGGGAAAGAACGCCGGAACGTGCGGCGAGAAGAGGCAGCCCACGACAAGCGTGAGATTGGCGGCCGCCGTGATCCACGCGCCGGTCGCGATCTTGCCCATCTCGCTCGGCTCGCCGCCATGCGACGCCTGCCAGCGCCACAGCATCACCAGCGGCGGCACCGCGATGATGCTGACAAAGGAATTGATCGCGACGAACCACGGGATCGGAATATGGAATCCCAGAAGCGTCACATCGACATAGCGTTGAATCCAGACAAGATTGACGTCGGAGTTCTGGTAAAAGGCGATGGACTGGAACACCGAGATCGCCATCACCGCGAACAAAGCGCCGACCACAGCCCATTGTTTCGTGTCCAGCGATGAAGACGCCTGCGCGGGCCCTGCGGCCACAGACGCTTCGGTCAGATAGCGATAACCGGCGATATACGTGGCCAATCCCATCAGCATCAACACACCGGCCAGCGCGAAGCCAGCGTGCCAGCCGTAAATCTGCGCCAGCAATCCGCAGACGATCGGTCCGGCCACGGCGCCGACATTGATGCCCATGGAGAAGATCGAAAAGCCCCGCGTGCGTCCCGCCGCATCGTCCACCGCGTATAACTCGCCGACTTGCGCGGAGATGTTGCCCTTGAGCAGGCCGCAGCCGACGATGAGCAACAGCAGCGCGAGCAGAAACGACTGATCGAACGCCATCGCGATGTGGCCGCAACTCATCAGCACCGCGCCCAGCATCACGGCGCGGCGTCGGCCGATCCAGCGATCCGCGATCAAACCGCCAAACACCGGCGTGAAATAGACGAAACCGGTGTAGAGGCCATAAATCTGCGAAGCCAGCGCCAATGTGCTCATGGGCCCGAACATGGATTCAAGACCATGACGGAAGCCCGCGAAGCCGACGATGCGATCCATGTGGCCGGGCATGAACAGAGCCTGGCTCATGTAAAGCACCAGCAGCGCCGTCATGCCGTAATAGGAAAACCGCTCCCACGCTTCGGTGAAGGATAGATAGGCCAGCGCGCGCGGCTCGCCGAAGAACGTGGGCGTTGCGGGCCGCGTCATCGCGGCCTGTCCTGCTTCAGCCATGTCTGCCGCTCACTCCCGTGCGTATCATCGATCAAGCCCCGACAATTTCCCGCGCGCGCGACGCTGGCCGAGCCAGTAGAGAAAAAGCCCCACGGCAAGCGCGCCCAGTGTCGAAAACACGATCTTCAAAAATGTCGCGAGCGGATGAAGGTCGGTGCCGCTCGGCACCATGGTGCAGGCGATGGCCACCAGTGTCGAGATCATACCCACGACACCCAGCACGATACCTGTGCGCGCGCCGCCCGGCGGGATCCACGCATCCGGTATCGCAGGCCAGCGATCGCGCGCCAGATAAGCGGCGAAGACATAGATGTAGGGAATGGTCGCGGTCAGCACGCTCATCGCCAGCAGGAAGTCGTAAGCCGCTGCCGCGCCTTCGCCTGCCTGGCTCAAGATCACGACGAAGAGCGTGAGGCCACCTTGCAGCAGAATGGCGGGCACCGGCGCGCCCGTTCGCGCGCTGCGCTTTGCGAAGACCGGCGGCAGGAAGTTGTCGATGCCCGCTTCCAGCGGCAGCCGCGCGCCTATGCCGAACCACGCCGTCAAGCCACCAAACTGCGACAGCGCGAAGAAGGCGATGGCGAAAACCGCCAGCGCGGGAAATCCGACATGGGCGAATGCGGCATGCAGCGCATCGGCGAGGCCGGAAAGCCGCGTCAACTGCGCCTGCGGAAGAATAACCAGCATCGCCGCGGTGCCAACCATGTAGATCAGCGCCATCGCAACGCCAAGCGCCACCAGAACGCGGCGGATGGTGCGCATGCCACCTTCGATATCGTTGCGCAGGAATGCCACCGACTCCGCGCCGGAGATGCCGAACACGATCGTGCCCCACAGAATCGCGGTGTCGAAATTGCGCGGCGCGATATAACTCGAGGTCAGGAAGTTGGTCGCGCCCTGGTTGCGCGCGAGCAAAATGGCGGCGGCGGCGATGATGAGAAAGAAGATCGACCAGCTTCCGGCCGCGCCAAGGCTGGTCAGCCATTTGCCGAAGCGAAGACCCAGCAGTTGAATTGCCGTGGCAATCGTGGTGACGACCACCGATACGGCCAGATAGAGCGTGGTGTTGTGCGTGTCCGCGCCCACCGCCGACAGGATAAGCCCGCTGAGAAAATAAATGATGCCCGCCAGATAAGGCAGCAGGCTGATCCAGTAGAACCAGCCGCAGACGAAGGCCGACAATGGGCCGAAGGCGCCGCGCGTCCAGCTATAAAGACTGCCGCCGCCCTGATAGCGCGCGGTGAGTTCCGCCGTCGCCGCGCCGAGCGGAATGTAAAAAATAAAGAACGCCAGCAGCCAAAGCGGCAAGGACGACGGACCAATGGCTGCGGCCACGGGCAACCACCTTATGCCGATGGTGGCGACGATGGCGTAGAGCGTTGTGTCGAGAAATTTCAGGCGCGGCGCAGCGGTCGCTTCAGCCATGGGATTTCAGGTGTTCCTTTGCGTTCCGCGCTGCGGCGGCGCTAGTGATCGCGATTCGAATAACGATGAAGTTCTGCCGCTTCCGCGGGTGAGAGATCGAGCGTGGACGCGGCGTCGAACTGTTTCTGCGCCCCGGCTTTGTCGCCGGTGTAGAAGAATGCCTCGCCCCATTTCAAATGCAGCCGTCCCCAGTTGGGCGCGGATTTGCCGGCCTCTTCAAACTTCGCCACTGCGAGGTCGGAGCGGTTCTTGCCCATAAGCGCCTCGCCCCAGCCTTCCAGCGGATCGGCGAAGTGCGGGCCTTTCTCATGCGCGATTTTGAACGTCGCAATGGCGCGGTCGTAATCGCCTTTCTCCAGCAACATGCGCCCCCATTGGGACCAGTAGAGCGGATTGGATGGCGCAAATTGCGTCACGCGGCGAAACCAGTAATCGGAGCCGGCCCAATTTTTCTGCAAGGCGTCGATCCGCGCGCGATACATCAGACAGCTCGCGCAATCGAGCGGTGTCTCTGCGATCAGCGCATGTGCCTGGACAAAGTCGCCAGTCAGCGCATTGGCATAGGCCTTGGGACTTCGGAACTGACGGCGCTCGGCCTCCAGCCCTATCGGGCCAATTTTCTCGAGGAACGCTTCCACCGCCGGCACGTCGCGCAACAACGGCTTGGGATCGTCCATCTCCAGTGCGCCTAGGTCCACGCTGGCGTGGCGATTGAGCAATGTGTTCTCATCTTTTGATGGCGGAAATTGTTTGGCGGCCCAACGAAATTGCGCGCCGTCATGCAGGAACGCGAAGGCATCGACAATTCCCTGCCGCGCCTGATTGACCGAATTGTTGAACATCGGAATCGCCAGGATCTGGCGCAAACATGCAATCGACTGCTGATAATCTCCAAGATCGCCTGCAACGGCTGCCTGCGCTTGCAACACAAGGCCGTGGAACGTGGCGGGATTGATGTCGGAGTCGGATGCATCCCGGTCGAGCGCCACGATCTTGCGCTGGTCGGAAAGCTCGGCCTCGTCATGCTGGAGATTGCCGTCGGCCCCCGCCAGATTGATATAGGCCATCGGAAAGTCAGGACGCAGCGCAATCGCGTCCAGCAGATAGTCACGGGCGCCAGCGGTATCGCCGCGCAAACCTGCAAGATTTTGCAATCCAATATAGGCCCATGCGCGGTCGGTAGGCGAACCGCTCTCGACCAACTTCTGATAGGCCGCCTGCGCTTCCGGAAGGCGGTTGCTGGTCATCAGATAGACGGCGTAGCGATAAAGCTGTGTGTCGCCGTAAACCGACTCGGCCGCCTGTTGCACCAGCCTGTCGAAATCGGCCTCGCTGCCGGTAAAGGTCGCGCTCGCATCGCTGCCGACGCGCGTGGTCACCGCGATCCCCGTGGGCGTGCGATAGATTTCGCCCGATATATGCGTCTCGTGGCCGAGCCATGCGCGCAGGTAGCGGTTGAGTTCGCCGATCGACACGCCGGTGTCGGGGATCTGCACCTTGATGTCGTCGCCCCAGTTGTTGGCATAGCTGGAGGGTGTGCGATTGGATTCCGTCTGCGCCTGCAGCGAAGACAGACGGTCCAACAGCTTGGCGGCGACGACCTGCCCGGTCAGGCCGCGCTGATCCATGTCCGGCGGAACTGAAAAGGCTTCAATGACCAGTGCGTTGTCATGCGCGGCGTTCCAGATCGCGGCGCCGAAGAAGATGGCGATGGCGATCACGATAAAGGCCACGGCCAGTTCGAAGCCGACCTTCATCACGTCGCCGATATGACGCACGCGCAGCGACCAGTGCCGCAGCTGGTCCTCCCGCTCCATTTCCTCGATCTGCAGATCGATCAGGCGGCCGTTTTTCTCAAGATAGGCGTCGGCCTTCGCGCGGCTGGCGGCGCTCAGCGCCATATGCGCCGCCGCGTCCGAGCCTCCTTGCCCTCGACCTTCTTCGGTTTCGCCGTCCTCGGCCATTCTGCCCCCAACTGACCGGCGCAGTATAACGCGCCGCATCCATATGCGAAGCGCCGCGTTGCCCCGGCCCGCGGTCGTTTCTATGATCGCGGCAAAACAGGCGGGGTGAGGCAAACATGCTTGGGCTGATGCAGGACTGGCCGTTGCTGGTCCACAAGATCATCGATCACGCGGCGCAGTATCACGGCGAGCGCGAAATCGTGACCCGAACCGTCGAAGGGCCGATCACCCGCACCGACTACCGCACCATCGCAGGCCGCGCCCGGCGTGTTGCCAAGGCGCTGGTGAAAGCGGGTGTGAAATCTGGCGACCGCGTGGGCACCCTGGCGTGGAACAGCGCGCGCCATCTGGAAAGCTGGTACGGCATCGCGGGCATGGGCGGCGTCTATCACACGCTGAACCCGCGCCTGCATCCCGACCAGATCGCGTGGATCATGAACCACGCCGAAGACAAGGTGCTGTTCTTTGACACCACCTTTGCGCCCATCGTGGAGGCCATCGCACCGAAACTGAAAAAGACAAAACTGTTCGTGGCGATGACCGACGCAACGCATCTGCCGAAGATGAAGGTCAAGAAGCTGGTGGCCTATGAAGATTTCATCGCCAAGGCCGACGACAAATACGAATGGAAGGAATTTGACGAACACAGCGCCTGCGGGCTTTGCTACACGTCGGGCACGACGGGAAATCCGAAAGGCGTTCTTTATTCGCACCGCTCCAACGTGCTGCACGCCTTCATCGCCGGCATGACGGACGCGCTGGGTGTCGGCAATGCCGACGTCATCCTGCCCATCGTGCCGATGTTTCACGCCAACGCCTGGGCGCTGGCATTTGCCGCGCCGATGATCGGCGCCAAGCTGGTGATGCCGGGACCGAAACTGGACGGCCCATCGGTGTGCGAGCTTCTCGAAACCGAGAAGGTGACAATGAGCGCCGCGGTGCCGACGGTATGGCTGGCGCTGCTGCAATATCTGGAGCAGACGGGAAAGACGCTGCCGCATCTCAAACGCGTCGTCATCGGCGGCTCGGCCTGTCCGCGTTTTATGATCGAGGCCTTCGAAACGAAATACGATGTCGAGGTCGTTCACGCCTGGGGCATGACGGAAATGAGTCCGCTGGGCACATTGGGCACGCTGAAGAACAAGTTCGCCGATATGCCCTACCCCGAAAAGCTCGATTACAAAATGAAACAGGGCCATCCGCCCTTCGGCGTCGAGATGAAGATCACCGACGACAAGAACAAGGAACTGCCGCGCGACGGCAAAGCCTTTGGCCGTCTCAAAGTGCGCGGCCCGGCGGTCGCCAAGGGTTACTTCAAAGGCGACGGCAAGGAGAATTTCGACAAAAAAGGCTGGTTCGATACCGGCGATGTCGCCACGCTCGACGCGGACGGCTACATGACCATCGTCGACCGCGCCAAGGACGTCATCAAATCCGGCGGCGAATGGATTTCCACCATCGACATCGAGAATTTCGCCGTCGGCCATCCAGCGGTGGCCGAGGCCGCCGTCATCGGTGTCGCCCATCCCAAATGGGACGAACGTCCGCTTCTTATCATCGTATTGAAACCGGGGCAGACGGCGACGAAAGAAGACATCCTCAAATTCCTTGAAGGCAAGATCGCCAAATGGTGGATGCCGGATGATGTGGCTTTCGTGGACGAGATACCGCACACAGCGACTGGCAAGATTCTGAAAACGGCCTTGCGCCAACGCTTCGCCAAGTATCAGCTACCGGGCGTGAAATAGCGCGGGTTTGGGGTGAGCCTTTCATGAAAGTGTTGCCGGCGCTGGCGAAGACCGTTTTTGCGGGCTTCCTTGTTTCGCTCCTGTTGGGGCTGACGGCGGCATTCGGCACGCGCCTCGGTTTCTGGGATTATCATTTCGGGCTGCTGTCTCTGTTTCCCTGGGCCGTCGGCATCGGTATCGCCGCGTTCCTCGTAGGCCTCGTCTGGATGCTATGGGCGATGATCGCCAATGACAGTTCCGGCGCGCGGTACGGCCTGATCGGCTTCTTCGGCGCCGCGATCTTTCTCTACACGCCAATCACCGATTTCTGGACCAGCTATGGCGCGCCCCCGATCCACGACATATCGACCGACACCGAGCATGCACCGATATTCGCTTCGCTGCTGACGCAACGCGCCGGCGCCACCAATTCGCCGGACTATGACGGCCCAAACCTGGTGATGTTCAAAGGCAAGCGCAGCACCGTGTCGGCGCTCCAGCACAAATATGAAGGCGACGTGCGCCCAGCGCCGGTACTGACGTCGCCGGAGAAGCTGTTTCGGCGCGCGCTCAATACCGTGCGCGGCATGGGCTGGAACATCGTCGCCATCGCGCCGGACGAAGGGCGCATCGAAGCGACCGACACGACGTTCTTCTTTGGCTTCACCGACGACATCGTGATCCGGGTTAAGCCGGCCGGCATGGGCGCGCGGCTCGACATCCGTTCCAAGGCCCGGGTCGGCGACAATGACGGCGGACGCGATGCACGGCGCATCGTCGCTTTTATGAAGCAGCTGGCCGGCAAGAACTAATCGCGGGTAAGGCGATAGTGTCCGCCGTCCTTCACGACGCGGCCTTCATGTTCCATTTGAATGAGATGCGCGAGAACCGAACGCGAAGCCGCGGGATGCAGCCGCTTGTCCACATCCACATACATGCGCGCGACCATGGTAGGGATCGTGGATGCGCCATCGCGGATGCAGGCCACAATCTGCGCCTCGCGCGCTTTTCTGTGTTCGAGATATTCACGCAGGAAAGGCTTGGGATTGGTGATCGGCGCGCCATGGGTCGGATATAATATCTTGTCGTCGCGCGCGATCAGCTTTTCCAGGCTCGCCATGTATTGCGCCATGTCGCCATCGGGCGGCGTCACCACGGTCGTGGACCAGCCCATCACGTGATCGCCGGTGAACAGCGAATGCTCCTGCTTCAGCGCGAAGCACATGTGGTTGGAGGTGTGCCCCGGCGTATAGACACATTCGAAAGCGAAGCCGTCGCCTTCGATGATCTGGCCGTCCTTCACCCGCACGTCCGGCACGAAGTCGCGGTCGCCGCCCTCTTCCATGGTCGCGCCGTCCTCGGTTTTGCCGGAGCCATGCGGGCCGTAGGCATAGGTCTTTGCGCCCGACCATTCCTTCAACGGCTGCGCCGCGGGCGAGTGATCGCTATGGGTGTGCGTCACCAGAATGTGCGTGACGGTCTTTCCGGCCAGCACGCGCTTGAGCGCATCGACATGCGCCGCATCGTTCGGGCCGGGATCGATCACCGCAACGTGGCGCCCACCGCCGACGATATAGACGCCCGTACCCTTGAACGTGAACGGACCCGGATTGTTCGTCAGCACGCGTGCGATAAGCGGCGTGACCCGCACCTCGCTTTCATAGGGAGACTGGAATTCGCGGATATAGGGAATGGCCATGTCAGTGCCTGCGATGAGCGCGCAGCCGCGCAAGGCGAACATGCGCGACAGGGTTGGTGCGCCGGATCATGTGCTTGACCATCTGTGGCATGCGATGGCCGACACCTTCGATGCGCTGCGAGAACCAGTCGTAGCGGTGGCGCACATATTGAAGGAACCGGCGGAAGACTTTGGAATATTGCGACAGGATCGCGCAACCCAGCAGGAACGGCACCACGCCGATGAGCGGAATGGGGATCGGCATGGGCGTGATGATCATGCCGCCAATCAGCAGCACCCAACCCAGCACAAGATAAAAATAACGCCGCATAGTCGCTCCGGAACGCAACACACGCCCATGCGCGAAAGTGGTGCGCCGCAGCACAAATTGCAATGCGGTTTGACCGGCAGTGTGACCGGACATAGCGTCCTGTCGGGGTTGGGGGTGTTGTTCATGCGTGGTGGATTGCTAGCGGCTGCTTTTCTATCGTTTTTTTGTGCGACCGGTGCGCGAGCCGATACACCATCGCAGCCACCCGCACCCGCCGCGCCGGCATCCACCGCAGCTCAGCCTGCACCCGCAACGGCCTCGTTAACTGCCACCAGAAGCAATAACTGCGCAGCAAAATACTACCCCCCGCTCGCGGTCAGGATGAATCATCAGGGTTCCACCATTTCACCGTGTTGATCGGTGACACCGGAAAAGTGACGAAGACGGCGGTGAGCCAATCCTCCGGCTTCGCCGAACTCGATCAAGCCGCCGTCGCGTGCGTCACGAGTGAATGGCATTTTTCACCCGCGACGCAGAACGGCAAGCCGGTGGCGAGCACCAAGCAATACCGCATCACTTGGAAGCTGATGGATGATTTCGTTCCGCCGCGGCTGAAGATGGATACTGACGGACTCTGCGAAACTATCTTCGCAAGCGCCAAAAATCGGTGGCCCGGCTATCACGCGGCAACGCTCCAATTCCGCGTGTCGTCAATCGGCGCCGTCGAACTGCCGTTCGTGGCGGTATCGAGCGGGGATTCGTTGTTCGACGCCAAGGCAGTGGAGTGCATGTCGAAACGCAGTTACATCCCCGCATTGCCGAACGGCGCGCCCGCTGATGTGTCCTGGACCGCCGCCGTTTTGTGGAGTCCGCACACCGGGCTGGCTTTTGCGAGCGGCAGGGACGCCGGCTTCTTTTGCCCGGACAACGATTTTCCCGCCAGCATGTGGAAGGGCGATCCGCCCAATCCCACGGAGATATCCTTCCAAGCCTTCGGAACCTCTTTCGCGGAGAATTTCGCGATCGAACAGGAAAGCGGCAATCCCGAACTCGATCAGGCGGCATTGAACTGCATAAAGAGCCGGGTTCAGCCGCTGCCGAGCGACATGCAGGCTTTCGCGACCTATGGATATCTTCTGCGTTTTACTTGGCGCCAGGGCCATGCGTTCATTTTGAATCTGCGCGGAAACTGACACTCAAAGTCTCCTTCCTGAACCTTCACGGCCTTGAGCATACCCACGTGGTTTATTTGACCGGGCCCGGATGCCCGCCTAGCCTGCCGTGCGAGACATAAGCGCTGCGGGAGACGTCCATGAAGTTCTACAATTCCATCGGTCCCAATCCGCGCATCGTGCGCATATTCATGGCGGAAAAAGGCATCACCATTCCGATGGAAGAGGTCGACCTGATGAAGGGCGACAACCGCCGCGAGCCTTATCTGCAAAAGAACGCCATGGGGCAGATGCCGGCGCTGGAACTGGACAGCGGCCACTGCGTCACCGAGGTCACCGTCATCTGCGAATATCTCGAAGACACGCATCCGACACCCGCGCTGATCGGCGACACGCCGGAGAAGAAAGCCGAAGCGCGCAAATGGACGCGCCGCATCGACCTCAATATCACAGAGCCGATGCTCACCGGCTTCCGGTCCAGCGAGGGCCTGCGCCTGTTCAAGGACCGCGTCCCCACCGTCCCCGAAGGCGCCGCAGGCCTCAAGGCGATGGCGCAGCATTATGTGAAATGGCTGGACGGCCAGATGGCGGGCAAGGAGTTCGTCTGCGGCAAGCGCTTTACCCTTGCCGACATTCTGTTGTTCTGCACGCTCGATTTCGGCGGCACGGTGGGCCAACCGCTCAATCCGGAGTTTCAGAATCTTACCGCCTGGTTCGCGCGCGTGAAGGAGCGGCCCAGCGCCAAGGCGTGAGCCACTCCGATTGACGGCGTAAATTCGGATTTGTGAACTCTCGCGACGCACCGCGTCCGGTTTCCGTGTTAAGCATAGCGCTCTTTATCTGGCGCGCTTTATCTCGTCTTTGCGTAACGTGTGTAATGCATCATTTCGATCCACCTCCGCCACCCCCATCGCGCCGCCGCGAGATCGCGGTTTGGGCGGCATGCATCGCGGTACTGGTGCTGCCCAGCCTGCTGGTGTGGATCGTGCGCGGAACCGCCTACGCATTCTCCTGCGCGCCGGGGCCGGAGCTGTGCAATGGCCTTGCCCTGGGCGGCGGACTGCGCGACGCGCTCGATCTGGCCTGGTTCATCGGACTGGACACGATGCTGTGCATCGGCATCGCCTTCATCGCATCGCTGGCCGCCTTGAAAGCGCGCCGTCCGCTGACGGCGGCGCTGACCATGCTGGTGCTGCCGGTCGCGGCGCTGGCCCTTCCCGCTTTCGCGGTCTTCACGGCATGGAACGCCGACTGCATGCCGAACGAAGAGGCGGTCGGCGATTGCCTGTTATGGGGCGCGCGTCTGGGCATGACCGCGCATGACGCGGTGAAGGCCGAGTATCAGATTTTCGGCATGGTGCCCTACACCTTCGCCATCGCGCTGATGATGGGCGTGATCGGCTTCCTGTTCTTCCGCCCCCACGAGGGCTGATCAGGAATAAGGCTTGGAGTCGATCGCGCGCACCAGACCTTTCACAGTGCGGTAGAGATACCAGACGAAATAGCCGACGAAGCCCAGCCATATCACCGGCAGAACCAGAATCATCGGCGTGAACTGGTTGGTCTGCGCGGTACTGAAAACGCCCCACGCGCCCAACCCTGCCAGGCCAAGAAAAATGGCAATGGCAATGATGCCAGTCCAGAATACGTGGATGAGATTGATGAAGTGGCTTTCCCAGATCGTACCGCGCGCTTCGCCGCGCTTCACGTAAGCCAGCACGACGCCGACGATGCCGGTGAGGCCGTTGGTGAAAACCGCGATGTAAAGCACATAGCAGACGATCGCCATGATGCGCGCGTCGCTGCCTTCGGCCGCAGGTGCCGGTGCGGATTGCGGCGCGCCGCCGATGGGTGTGTCGCTCATGGCTGCGAAGCCGGCGGGACGAACGCGTCCTCATAGGATCTGTTGTCCACGGCGCGGATAAGCCCCTTGATCGAGCGATACAGAAACCAGACGCCCAGCGCGATGATCAGCGGAATACCGATCAGGACAAAACACAGCGCGACACAGACAATGCCCAGCACCATCGTTACCCAGAAGGTGTTGATGATGTTGTCGTAGTGCGTCTCCCAGATCGTGCCGCGCACTTCGCCGCGCTTCACATAGGCCAGGATCACAGCAACGATGGTCGACAGATGGCCGGTCGGCCAGCCGATCAGAAACAGGATATAGGCGAGGATAACCGTTCCCCGCTCGGAATCGGCGACGGCAATCGCGGAGTTCAGCGGCGAAGGCTGCGGTGACGGCGGTACATCGACCATGGGCTCCCTCCCAAAGGGCAAGACCTTATTTGGGGAGGGGCGAAGGCCGGGTCAAGATGGGGCTAGATCCCGCCCCACCAGTTGTAGCCCTGATCTTCCCAATATCCGCCCTTGCCGCCGCCGATTTTGTCGTAGCTATCCACCAGTTCGACAGACATGACGTATTTGGGCTGCTTGTAGCCAAGCTGGCGTTCAGCCCGGACGCGCACCGGCGCGCCGTGCTCGATACCGAGATTCTGGCCGTTCAACTGATAGGCCAGAATGGTCTGCGGATGCGTCGCCTCCACCATGTCCAGACTCTCGTAATAGAAGTCGGTGTCGTTGACGCCGTCGCCATCACTGTCCGTCATTGGATCGGCGCAGCGGAAGACAGCATATTTCGCGCTCTCCTTCGGCCCGGCCAGCGCCAGGATCAGCTTCAGCGGCGTGCCCGTCCATTCGCCGATGCACGACCAGCCCTCGACGCAATCGTGACGCGTGATCTGCGTACGCGACGGCATCGCGCGGATCTGATCCATCGACAGCGACAGCGGATGATCGACCAAACCGCTCACCGTGACACGCCAGTCCTTGAAGCCTGCGGCAGCGTGTTTCTGATAGGCCGCCGTGCCGGGGTCGAGCGTGCCGTTGGCGCGGAACATCGGCGCGATGTCGGCCTTGGTGAATTCCTGCGCCAAGGACGAGCTGCCACCGAAGAGGCGCTGCACGCGTTTGGTCAGCGCTTCGGCGCTGCGCAATAACGGATCGATCCAGGGCTGCTGCGAAACCGCGGTGCATCCGGCAAGCGCCAGCGCGGATATTCCGGCCACGCCGCGAATGACGAAACTGCGGCGTGTGGCGCCGTCAGTCATGGCTTGCCTCCGCCTTCGATTTCGTAACTTCCGGTGATCATCGAGCGCAAATTGTTCCAGGTGCCCGACAGGATCACCATCACGATATGGACGATGAAAAAAGCGAGGAATGAGAAGGCGCAGATGAAATGGATCGTGCGCGCGGTTTGGCGTCCGCCGAACACCCAGGGTAGGAAATGAAAGGCCGCGTCCATCGTCGGCGACATAGTGAGGCCGGTCAGCACGACCAGCGGTCCCAGAATAAAGATCACCGCGAAATAGGTCAGGCGTTGCAGGGGATTGTATTTCTTCGCCTCCTCGCCGCGCGGGAATTGCAGCTTGGCGTGATGCGCGATTTCGCGCGGCAAGCCGGTGATGTCGGACGGCCTGGGTTCGAGATCGCGTTTGAAATGCCCGCTGGCGAAAGCCCATAGCGCGAAAATGATTCCGTTCGTCACGAACAGCCATGCAAAGAAGAAATGCCACAGCCGGCCCATCGCCAGCCATTGCGGACTTGGGATCGTCGCCCACCACGGAAACCCGCGCACCTGCATCTGGCCGTCAACCATCGACGCGCCAAGCACGCCGGTCGTGTCGAAATGCCAGGAGCCGATCTGCGTAATACCTTTCAATGTGCCATCGGGATTTTGCATCGCGGTCATCGACAGAAGCGGATGCGCGAAATCAGAGCCCTGCCCCCAATACAAAGCCGAATGGGCGTTGAAGATCTGCAATCCGCTCATCAGCATGACCGTGATGACAACGGCGTTTGTCCAGTGCGCGATGCGGATCGGCAGGCGATGGCGATAAAACCACGACTTCGGCGCGTTCGGATCGCTGTTCGCGCCGAACGTCAGAAACTCCTTGATCGCGGCCCACACCGCAGCGGCGCGGCCGTCCGGTGCGGGATGGGGTGCAGGATCAGTCGTAATGGTCATGCGGTCTCAAAATCGCTGTTTCGCGGCGGACTATAGAGCCGTTCGCGCAGGAACGGCACATGGTCCATACGTGTGGAACGGCGATTTGGTTACGCGCCGGCCTTCAAAATTCCGGCTTCACACCGTTCTTTTCGACCGTCGCGGAGGTCAGGAACTGGTGTCCGGCGGGATCGGTCATGATCCCCGCCGCGACAGCAAGGCCCGGCTTCACGTCTTCATGCAGCCCCGGAAGGATTGCGACGATGGAGGTCGCAGGCGTCACATCGACGACAGCCACGCCCGTGCAACCGGGCTTGCCCGGCACCGCGAGGCCTTCGCATTTGCCATCCACCATGCCCGCGCCATGATAGCTGACATTCAACTGCATGGCGCCGGCCGAGGTGACGGTTCCGTTCGTCATGCTGCCCATCATCGCCGAAGGCGCCGCCGTTTTCGGATGATGATCCCAGGGATATTGGCCTTCGCCCAGGCCCGCGAGCGGGATGGTGTGAATCTCTTCGGCGCGCAGATGTCCGTCCTTGCCGGGCACGGACGTGACGCCGATGAAATCGGTCGTCTTGAGCTGACTGAAACTGCGCTTGGCCACGACAGCGAAATGGGTCATCGCCGTAACCGGCAGCGATACGACAGCGCCGGCATCCGTCTTTATCGCCAGCGTCTTGCCATCAAAGGAATCCACCGTTCCGCGCAACAGAGATGGCTTCATTGCCGGAGCAGGCGCGTCGGCGGCCATCACAGCAGAGGAAAGCGCAATGGCAATAACGGCGACGGATGAAAACAGACGCATGAGAAATCTCCCTATTTTCAATTTGTAATATTATGCACGCGACCGTCCGGCAATTCCGACAAACTGTCAATTCGCGCTGTCACGACAATTCGTGAAAACCGTGTCCGAAAATTCGCTTTACTCTCAACGCGCCATCGCGAAACTCATCCATAGAGCGGGGGCTCGAACAGGAGCCTCGCATGCCCGCTTACAAAATAAACTATCTGCATGACGACGGCACGCTCGCTGCGAAATTCGAAACGCAATGCGCTGGTGACACCGAGGCCAAGATCATCGCCCATGCGATGAAGATGGACGGGGCACAGATCGAAGTCTGGAACGGTTTTAAGCTCATCTACACCCGGCCACAGAACAGTGCAGAGACGGCGCGCATCGCGCGGAACTGACATGTCCCCCCGGGCGGACGCTCCTTTCCGCCGATCATGGCCGGTGCGTTAAGGACGATGTCATCTGAAACGGACACCCCGTTACAATTCCTCCATGGATTAACCACCCGTAATTTGTTACAGACTGGCAACGAACGAAGGAAAGCGGCGCATTTTTGCTGCTTTCATGGGGCTACCAGTTTCTGGCGGGACGGTTTTTTTGCCTTTTCTATCCGACGCATGGCGGTTTTCGACGCTGAACCGGAAGCTTGTCCGCGAGCGTATCCGCGCCTATTCCGCCGAGCCCCATGCGAGCCCTTTATTTGTTTTCGGCAACCAGAAATCGGGCACGACCGCGATCGCCGCGTTGCTGGCCGCGGCAACCGGCCAGACCGCGACACTCGATTTCGCCGGCGCCAAGGAACCCTATGCCAGCCGGCTGTATCGCGGCGACATCGCGCTGGAAGATTTCATCCGCCACAATGCGTGGGCGTTTTCGACCGGCATCGTCAAGGAACCAGCGCTGACTTTCGTTGCACCGCAACTGATGAGCCAATTCCCCGGGGCGCGCGCAATCCTGATCGTGCGCGATCCTTTCGATAATATTCGCAGCATCCTGGACAGGCTTCGTCTTGCCGGCGACAAGCCGTCACTCGATGCAAAAGGCAAAGCGATCAATCCGACATGGCGCGCCATTCTGAACGGCAGCCAGTTGGGTGGTGCGGATGTGCATTGCGTTTCTAATCTGGCGCGGCGCTGGCTGCGGGCCGCCACGATTTGTGGCGCCGATGACGATCGCATCACGATCGTTCGCTACGAGGATTTCAACACGGATAAAGCAGCGACGATCGAACGTCTCGCGAAGGCCGCCGGTCTGCCGCTCAGGCAGGACGTGTCGCATCTGGTCGATCACGCTTTTCAGCGGCGCGCGGAGAAGAGAACACTTTCCGCACGCCAGTATTTCGGGGCGGAGAATTTCGCGCGCATCGAGTCCATCTGCGGCGAGGCGGCCTTATCGCTCGGCTATGAAACACCGGCCAAATCCGACGACGGCGTTGTGCCGGCCGAAAGCACCAACAAGAAGCGTGCCCCGGTGCATGGCTTGCGGCCTATACCCGCTCATAGCTGAGGGTCGAGCCGTCTTTTGCATGGGCGTTCAATGACGCCCATTGCCCACTCGGCTCATACCAAAGATCAAGATTGTCTTTTCCGCGCCACGCGAATTTGGTGGCCGGTACGGACGCCCCCGACGCGAGCGCAACGTTGCAATGTCCTTCGTCGGCGATCTTCGGATCGAGGAGCATTCCGTTTTCGGGATTGATCATCGGCCCGCGCAGCTCGGCGCTGTTCCAATGGGTCGCCGCAAGGGCGTTGGACGGCGCGATGTAATGCGGCGCTTTCGAACCCTCGACCGCCAATCCATCCTTGCCCCGCAGAACGGAGGCGTAAGCCGCTTCGCCATTGTAGTCGGTCTTCGCGTCCATCGACATGAACTGGCCGCCCGCCCATTTCTCGACATTGTTGTGGGTGTAGCGAAACACCGTAATGAAGGCGAAGCGCACCGCGATGTCGACATCGATCGTGGCCGTCAGGGCGTCGGCCTGCGATCCGGCAAACGTGATCGCATGCGTGCCGATTTGCGCACCCTTGCGCATGATGCGGAACGACAGAGGTTGGAGCGGCGGAAATGGCAGCGCGGGCGGCGTCGCCGCATAGGCGAGCTGCGGGCCGAGTCCGTCCACGAGGGCCAACGACCCGGCGGCGGCCAGCAAAAAGCGGCGCGAAATCATGGCTCGTCCTCCAATGCACCCCCAATCCCATACGCCGCCAAAGCCGGACTGGATCAGCAACCCGCCGACGCGATTTTCAACGAAACCTCACGAAAACAACGCAATTGGCCTTCCCCAACGTCATCCAGCGTGGCAACTTTTTGGTCTATTGTGCGTTGAAATTCGGGCGGCAGCGTCCGCATCGCGCGGCGTTCGGCCTCAGGGATAGGATTGCACCATGAAATCATTTGCAAAACTCGCGGTGGCTGCGGCCCTCGCCGTTACGTTCTTCACGCCAGCGGCACATGCCGCGAGCGCTCGCAGCGTTCTTGCCCATGCCGACGCGACCGTGAGCGATCTGCGGCATGACGAGGTGTTCAGCGATGCGCGCCACAATCTGCGCCACGCCCGCGCCGTGTTGATTATTCCGGCTTTGGTCAAGGGCGGCTTCGTCTTCGGTGCCGAAGGCGGCGACGGCGTGCTGATGGCCAGGACGCGCAATGGCTGGTCGAGTCCCGCTTTCTATTCGATGGGATCCGCCTCGTTCGGCCTGCAGATCGGTCTGGAGCAGGCGCAACTTGTGATGATCATCATGACGGACCGCGCGCTGCGCGCCGTCGAACGCAGCAAGTTCAAGTTCGGCGCCAATGCCGGGCTGACGGTCATCACGCTGGGTGCCGGGGTCGGCGCGGCCAGCAGCGCCAATCTCTCCGGCGACATCATCCTGTGGTCGAAGTCGCAGGGTGCCTATGGCGGATTGACGATCAACGGATCGGTCATCGCGCCGGAAGACGACACCAATGCGGACTTCTATGGCCGCAGCGTGACGGTGCCGGAAATTCTGTCCAATGGCGTGAGCAATCCGGATGCGTCGCGTCTGCGCTCCAGTCTTGCAGCGGCGTTTTAATTTAGCCGGCCAAACAGGAACAGGCGGCGGCGGGAAGCTTCCGCCGCCTTTTCTTTAGTCACGCGCCGCGGCGACGATCGGTCCGCCGGGTCCACGTTGCAGCAGCACGGCGGTCTTCAGTCCGCTTGGTTCAGGCGGTATCGCAAAACTCGCCGCACCGCCTTTCCATTCGCCCAGCTTTGTCAGCGCGCGCACCACATGGGTTTGCGGTTGCGTGGTGCCGGAATTTTCGCCGCGCGAAATCGGGATCTGCACGACATTCGGATCGTAGCGCACCAGCCAGACATCGGCGTTGCCGCCGCTGCCCGCCTCTATCGAAACGCCACTGCCCGACAGATGGATCGCCGGCGCGTTCGCGCGATTGCTTTGCGCGATCAGCTTTTCGATGTCGGAGCGCACAAAGCCGACCGTATCCTTGCTGCCATCGACCACCATCTGCGGCGTGAAGGGACCGCTTTCACCAAGCGGCGCTTCGTAATCCTTCTGGCGTTCGGTGTAGGCGGGAGAATCGAACGTGTCCTTCCAGCCGAGATAATCCCAATAGGTGACGTCGAAACTCAGCGCGATCACATCCGGCCGGTTCGCCAATTGAATGAGATTGGCATTGGCCGGCGGACAGGACGAGCAGCCCTGACTGGTGAACAGTTCTACCACGGCGGGATTGGCGGCGGTGGCCGCTTCTGCCGATGCGGCGGTCCCGCACAACAGCGCGGCGGCGGCAAGAGAACGGGTCAGGCGCATGACAGACATCCTTCCGGGCAGCGATGGTCTTTCGCCCCACGCATCGGATTCGTTACCGCCTGCCATCGCTTCATTTCAGGTATTTCCCGAACCAGCCGATGATGCGTGCGCGCAGATCGATCAGATCGGCCGGCTTGTGGAAACGGTGCCCCTCGCCTGCATAGATGAAGAGTTGTACCGGCGTACCGATCTCTTTCAGCGCGTGCCAATACTCCAGCGATTGCGGCGCGGGGCATTCCACGTCCCGCTCGCCGACATAGATCAGCGCCGGCGTCTTGGCGTTCTTGATGAACTCGATGGGCGAAGAGGCGCGATAGACTGCCGGATCGTCATAGACCGATGCGCCGAAGAACGGGATCATCCACTGGTCGATGCCGTTCTGACCATAATAGCTCGTCCAGTTCGCGATGCCCGCGCCGGCGACGAACGCCTTGAAACGGCGCGTCTGCGTGTTTGCCCACATCGCATACCATCCGCCGTAGGAGTGGCCGTAGAGGCCCAAGCGCTTGTCGTCCAACGGCGCGATCTTCTCCACGGCATCGACGCCCGCCAGCATGTCGCGCAGATCCCCGTGACCGAAATCGCGCATGTTGGCGCGCGTGAAGACTTCACCCTGGCCATAAGAACCGCGATCGTTGGGATAGAAAATGTAGTAGCCCTTCTGGATCAGGTCGTAAGCGAAATCGAACCCGATGCCGTGTTGTCCGCCCGCGGCGACATAATGCGGTGTGGTCGCCGAACTTGGCCCGCCATGCACGATGACGACCATCGGATATTTCTGGCCGGGCACGGTCTGCTTCGGACCGATAAGCCAGCCCTGCACATTGTACTGATCGCTTTTCCAGTGAACGCTTTGCGCCGAGACATTCGCCGCCAGCGCATCATTGTCATGCGTGACCGGTGTCAGTTTCGGCAGACGGCCCAGCGTGATAGCTTGCCCATGCGTGTAGTCTTCCGCCACGGTCGCCGCGACCGCGCCGTCCGCGCTGAACACCATCGTGCCGTCGAAATGCTGCGTCTTGGCCGAAACCGGCGCGGACCAAAGCGTGCGCGGCTTGGGATCCAGCACCACGACGGATTGCCGATCGCCGATCAGCGCGCCCGTCATCATGCCCTTGCCGCGCCAGGCGATGGCGTTGAACGTGCCCGCGAAATTCGGCGTGATGTCGGTGGGCGTGCCGCCGGTTAACGGCACCGTGTAAACGTCGCCGCCGATCGGCCCCCAATCGCTCATCAAGCCGCCGATGAAGGCGACGGTTTTTCCGTCCGGCGAAACACGCGGCAAATTCATCTGCATTTTGGGCGATGCGATCACGCGCAGCGCGCCCGATTGCGCATCGACATAGTCCAGCGTTGCGATCCACCAGTTGTTGTCGCCATTGCCTTTCGCACCGGTCGCCGCAAACCCTTTGCCATCCGGGGTCCAATCAAATTCGTAGATATAGGTATCTGCCGGCGAGATCACTTTCAGTGCACCGCCCGAAGCGGGCACCGTTGCAATGCGTTCTTCATCCGAAGCCGTTCCGATTTCGCCGACCAGCGCCGCGCCCGCTTCCACCGCGCCGATTTTCTT
Source organism: Rhizomicrobium sp. (assembly GCA_036509475.1). GTDB lineage: Bacteria > Pseudomonadota > Alphaproteobacteria > Micropepsales > Micropepsaceae > Rhizomicrobium. The sequence continues at coordinate 20,428 of DATCFN010000408.1, forward strand.
GTGCGCGCCGAGCGTCACCAGCAACGCGATGCGCGATCCGTCCGGCGACCAGCGCAGCGTGTTGGCGTTGCCTTTCAGCGAGACGATGCTGCGCGCCTGGCCGTTCTGCACGACATAGACCGTCGCCGTTCCGGCCTTCTCGTCGGACGCGGCAAAGGCGAGCACGCCTTTCGCCGACCAGCCGGTATCGGAGTATTTGCAGGACTTGCAGGGATCGAGTGTTGCCTGAACCTTTCCGTCCGCGCCGCGCACCACCACGGCGCCGTGCGGCAGTTCGGAAAGATTGCCGGGATCGGACAATTCGACTGTGGCCGTCCTGTCACCTTGCGGCGCCAACGCCAGTGAATCGAATTGATGGATGACGACCGGTGCGGCTTGCGCACCCGTGACCACGGACAAGGCAAAACCAAACGCCAAGGACAGAACAGCTTTCACGCGAACGACTCCCCCAGAACAATTAAGGCTGCGGTTGTAGCCTAGGCGGCGCGAAATGCCGCCACGAATTTCGCTTCGCCGTTTCTTGTAAAATGAACCGCGCGGCTTTTGCGGTCGCGCTGCGCCCAGCCCATTTCCATGATACGCGCCAGCAATGCCGCGCCCAATCCACCGGCCAGATGGCTGCGGCGCTGGCTCCAGTCGAGGCAGGATTTGCACAACGGGCGGCGCTCATCCGCCAGTTCTTGCAAGTCGATTCCGAATTTCGCGGCGAATGTCTGACCCTTCTGCGTAAGGTCAATCTCATCGCCGCGCACCGCGATGCAGTTGTCGCGCACAAGACTGTCGAACAAGGTCACGCCCATCTCGCCCGCGAGATGGTCATAGCAGACGCGTGCCTTGCGCATCGCCAGATCGGCGGGCCCTGTGCGCGTGCGCATATGGCCGGCGCGCGCGGCGACGCCCGTCATCTTCTCCAGCATTTCGGCGACATCGGCATTCGCGAGCTTGAAATAGCGGTGGCGGCCCTGCTTCACGCCGTCGATCAATCCGCCGTTTTCCAGTTTCGCCAGATGCGAACTTGCTGTCTGCGCGGTCACGCCAGCTTCGTTGGCGAGTTCGCTGGCGGTTAGCGCTTTTCCGCTGAGCAGCGCCGACAGCATGTTGGCGCGCGCCGGATCGCCGGCAAGCGCTGCGATGGGAGCAATGGAAGGGCCGTCTTTCATGGCGATCGCCTATCTTTCACACTTCGACGATAAGCGAAGTGTCTCCGCGCGGCAAGCTCTATGATGTCATTCGTCGGCAAGGAGGTCTTTCGCATGAACCGCCGGACACTGTTGCAATGGACATCCTTGCTGGCGCCTTTTTTGAGTACGCTTGCGATCGGCAAGGCGTCTGCGAAGGACGCGCTTTCCGCCGCCAATGGGGAGAAGACCATGACTGTCGTTTGCCATATCCGTTACCAGATCGATCCGTTCAAACGCGCGCTGTTCGAGCGTTATGCCGAGGCATGGGGCACGATAATTCCGGCCTGCGGCGGCGACCTCATCGGCTATTACATGCCCAGCGAAGGCACCAATGATGTCGCCTATGCGATGATCGGGTTCGACAGTCTTGCGGCTTATGAAATCTATCGTGCCAAGCTGCGCACCGGTCCCACCAGCAAAGCCAATTTCGAATTCGCGGAAAGCGAGAAGTTCGTCCTGCGCGAGGAGCGCGAATTTCTGCGGCCTGTGAAGAAATGATCGCCGTGATCTTTGAAGTTCTCCCCGCGCATGGCGAAAAGCAGAACTATCTCGACATCGCCGGAGCGCTGCGCCCATTGCTGGACGAGATCGACGGGTTTATCTCCATCGAACGGTTCGAAAGTTTGAGCAAAACGGAAAAGATATTGTCGCTATCGTTCTGGCGCGACGAAGAGGCCGTATCGGCCTGGCGCAATCTGGAAGCACATCGCGCGGCCCAATCCAAAGGCCGCGCCGGAATCTTCAAAAACTATCGCCTCTGCGTCGCCAGTGTGATCCGCGACTATGGCCTGCACGATCGCTGGCAGGTACCAGCCGACAGCCGTGCTGCAAACGGCTAATTCAGGCAAAGATTTGCCATGCCAGGTTCGCGACCATGTTCCCGCCCCAGGACTTCAGCGGCGGCATGCGGTTTTCCCATTCCATCATCTGCATCTCGCGCGTTTGCGCGCGCAGGAAGACGTAGTCGTCGCGATTGTATTCGGCGTTGGCGCACAGGCCGCTTCTGTCATTGCGCAGAATCGGCACGATACGCTGTGCCGCCCATTCGCGGCCGCTTTGTTGGCGCGTGTTAATGCTCATCGTTCTCATGGTTCGTTCGCTTTCTGCCCCCTTGTAGGGAACAACGCGCGAATCATCGGAAAGGCTCCATGACCGGAAAAGTGCCGGGTCATAGATGCAACGCTGCAACACATGGGTTAGCTTTCCGCGAGATATCGCCCGGTAACCGCGCCGTCCAGCTTTCGCACATGGGCCGCGGCAAGCACGGACGGGTCCATCAGCCGCGCGTTAACGCCCATCCGGTCAACCGATTTGTCCACCGCAGACCAGTGCGTGGTGCAACCGCAGGTCTTGCAGCGATGAAACTCGAGAGAACGGTCGTCCCACATGTAGATGTCGGTCGCTCCCGACGGCGGCGCGATGTGGACCTTCGCGGGCGAATAATAAGCCCAGAGCACGCCGAGCTTGCGGCAGATCGAGCAGTTACAGTCCGTTACCGTCTGCGGCGCCTCGGCAATTTTCATGCGGACCGCGCCGCAATGGCAGGATGCTTCGATCATGCGTCTGTCCTACTCCATACGCGCGGCGGCGGCGTCGCCCATCCGCGCCTTCTGCCGCTCCCAATCTTCGCGCATTTCCTTTTTCCACTGGGTGCGCAGTCTTGCGCGCGGCGTGGCATAGCGCTCTTCCAGAAATGTCGCCTCCAGCACACGATCGGCGCGGAAATGACGAAAGCCCTTGCGCATTTCGCACCACGCCACGATCAGCCGCACCGTGTCCCAGTAACTCACGGCAATCGGCCAGATCACGCGCTTTGTCGCCGCCGATTTTTCGTCGCGATAGAGCAGCGCGATCTTGCCCTGCGCGCGGATGGACGTGCGCACGCGGGCCATGTCGATCGTGTCGGTAGGACCGGGATGCGAGGTGAGCGCCGCCAGCGCCGGCTCCATCAATATCGGCCGCAAATGTTCGGGAATGACGACGCCGATTTTCGCGACAAGATCCGAGGCCGCGCGCGCCAGCGCTGGATCGCCGCGCGAGATCACCCATTGCGCGCCCAGCATCGCCGCTTCGATTTCGTCCGGCGTCAGCATCAAGGGCGGCATGTCGAAGCCGCCTTCCAGCACATAGCCGATGCCCGCCTCGCCGCGGATCGGCACGCGGTCGGCCATCAATTGCGCGATATCACGATAGATGGTGCGCGCCGACGCTTCCATCTCCGTGGCGATTTCCTGCGCCGTCACCGGGCGGCGCTTGCGGCGCAACACCTGGATAATGCGAAAAAGCCTGTCCGCCCGTCTCATGCCTGAACCATGCCGCCACGCTGCTGACACCATGCTGTCAGCAGCGTGGCAGTATGAAAAGGGCCATTCGAGAGGGAGATATTCGATGTTGACGTTTTACGGTTTCGGCCCCGCCTTCGGCCTGCCTGACCCCAGTCCGTTCGTGATGAAAAGCGAGGTGCAGCTCAAAATGGCGGGCGTGCCGTATCGCTTCGAGCGCGCCGCGCCGCCCCCCGCGCCCAAGGGCAAAATCCCGTTCATTCAGACCGGCGCGCATCGTGTGGGCGATTCCACTTTCATCCGCGCCCATATCGAGAAGACGACCGGCTTCGACTTCGACAAGGGTCTATGCACGGTGGAGCGATCGCTGGCCTGGGCCATGGAGCGGATGCTGGAAGATCATCTTTACTTCGCGATCATCCACATGCGCTGGCTGGATGACGAGAACTGGCACAAAGGTCCGTCGCATTTCTTCGATGGCGCACCGGCCGGTGTGGCGGATGCGGCGCGCGAACGTGTGCGCGAGAAGCTGGTGCATCACGGCCTCGGCAAACATAGCGACGCGGAGATCGCCGAACTCGGCGGCCGTTCGCTGGATGCCCTGTCGGCCTTCCTCGGCGACAAACCTTATCTGATGGGCGAGACGCCGTGCGGTGCGGATGCGACGGTGTTCGGATTCACGGCCGGCGCGTTGACGCCGTTTTTTACCGGCGCACTACGCCAGCACGCGGAAGGTCACGCCAATCTCATCGCCTATCGCGACCGGATGATGAAGCAATACTTCCCCAACTTCGCGGCCGCGAAACAGGCGGCGTAGCGGGTTATTGCGCAGGTGGCGGCGGTGGCGGCGGAGGCATATCACGCATTCCGCCGCGGTCGTCGTCCATTTCGACACGGATTTTGGAGTCTTCCATCCGGGAATGCGCGCGCGCGAGCTGCTCCTCGGCGTGGGCCAATGCGGCATCAACCTTGGCGCGGATTTTCTGATCGTCGACCTGGGCAAGCGCGGCGCGCGCCTGGACGAACGCTTCATGGACCTGCGCCTCGATCTGAGGACGTTCGGCCTCGATGGCGCGCATCGCAGCCATGTTGGCATGCATCTCCGCCATGCGGGCGTGCATCTCTGCCGAATGGTCCTGCACTTCACGCATCGCGGCGTCGATCCTGGGTTCCACGTCCACCACAATCTGGTTGGGATCGACATCACGGTCGATGGTTTGAACGTGGAAGTGACCGTCGCGATCGCGATATCGGCGGACGATATGGACATGACCGTGGTGATGGCCGGTATTGATATAGGCCTCTGCCGGAGGCGCGGGTGGTGCGGGTGGTGCGGGTATGTCGGCTGAAATTGGGGGTGCGGGCGGTGCGGCATCGACCGGCGGCGCGGCCGGTGCAGCCATGGCAGGCGGCGGGGGCGGCGGTGGCGCGTCCTGCGCCAGTGACGGACACGCGAAGGCCAAAGCTGCAACGGCCGCAAAACCGGCCACCGTGATTTTCAGAACATCCATCGACGTTACTCCCGATCGTTGTCTTGTCTGCGCTAGAATCGATTCCACGCGCACTTCCAGCGCCGCGCGTTCTGCCATGGGGACATTGAGCAGCGCGGGCCTTTGGTCGCGAAACTGCGCCGCCAGATGCACCAGCTCCGCGGCATAATAAGATGGCCGCACGCCGGAGACGATCACCGCGTCATCGGCGGCAATCTCCGCTTCGCGGCGCATGGCGCGCGCACCGATCCAGACAAACGGATTGGGCCAGTAGAGCGCGCAAACCATCAACGACAAGATCTGGGTGAGGCTGTCATGGCGACGGATGTGTGCGATCTCATGCAGCAGAACCGCGGTGACGCGTTCGGTGGGCCAATAGTCCGCGCTCTTGGGAAGCAGAATGATGGGCCGCAAAAATCCCCAGGTGACGGGGCCACATTCATCCGGCGCGATGCGGATGTCATAGCCTTGCGCGAATTTCGGAAGCTCGCGGAAGATGTGCCCGACACTGTTTCGGCGCAGACGGTTCAGGCCGAACAACGCCATGCCGCCGCGCAGGGCGATAACGGCAACACCCGCCAGCCACACGCCAATCAGCCCGCGCATCAGCGTCGAAAGATCAAAGTGAAACGGTGCGGGCTGCGGCAACAATGCCGCGACGACCGGAGCGGCGGTCGCCGGTACGTCAACTGTCTGAGTCACGGCTGTCTGCGTTACAGCTTCCTGCGAAAACTGCGCGGCCGGCGCGGCGAGCGCGAGACTCATTTGCGACGGCACGACGACCAGCAACAATGGCAGCGCTAGAAGCGCGCCGAAGCCTACGACCCATGCCAGATGGCGCAGGCTCGCCGTCTTGCGGAAGGGGCCAAGCCACGCCAAAACCATGATGAGCGCGCTGGCCGCGAACAGATCGCCCACCGTCAGCAATTGGCGTAAAGCCAGAAACGAACTCATCGTCCCTCCTTTTTGGCTTTCTCGATAAGGCGTGACAGCCGGTCCAGATCGTCGGTCGAGACATCGGCGTCCTTGCGCGTCAGCAGCGCCGTGACGGCGCGCTCCACGGAATTGTCGAAGAAGGTTTTCAATAGCGAGTCGATCGCGCGGCGCCCCATCTGTTCGCGCGCCACCAACGGCTCATAGATATAGCGCGTGCCATCGCTGAGATGGCGCACATGGCCCTTCTTTTCCAGAATGGTCAGCTGCGTGCGGATCGCGGTGTAACTGGGCGGATCGGCAATCTCATCCACGATCTGCTGCGCCGACGCTTTGCCCAGCTTGTAAAGCGCATCCATGATCTCCCGCTCACGCCGGGAGAAGCCGTCTTTGCTTTGTTTGTCGTTCTGTTTGCCAGCCATGCCAAAAATTTGGCACCAAGCAGAGGCGTTGTCAACGGCAGACGCAGGCCCGTGATCCGCGGACTAAAAATCGAACGTGCTGCAGAGCATCCAGTTGGTTTGGCCGTCCGGCGCGAAGATTGGAAACGCGCCCATTTCCTGCCGCAACACTTCGCAACCTTCCTTCAGCAGCCGATGCTCTACAATACCCGGACGGCGCTTCGCGATCGCCTTGCGCGCACCGGTCAGAAACATCTGCAGATCGCCGGCCACGACTTCGGAGAGCAACGATCCGGTCACATCGCGTCCGAAATATTCGGCTGTGGCGAAACCGGCCAGCCGCAGACGCGCGTCGCTCCAGTCGCCGATAGGTTCGGATACGATGATGTGTCCGAGCAGTGCGGCGATGGGGCGTGCCGGAATATCGCGGCCGAAACGCAAGCCGCCCTTGGCCTCGCAATCCTGCCAATAGGCCAACAACCGGATGCTCGACGGATGAAGCGGCACTTCGACGGGCTTGAACAGATGCTCCAGCCCGTAATGCGATCTATCGAGACTGTGCCCCAGAACGACGCTCATGGACTACTCCTGCCTCGATGGTCAGTATCGTGCCGCAGGCGTTTAGACGCCGTTAATGGACATCGAATGCGGCGCTGAGAATCCAGCGGTTTGCGCCATCGGGACTGGAAATCGGGAATGTGACGAGCTCCTGGTGGGCAATCGTCACGCCGTCACTCAATGCCTTGTGGTCCCATGTAAGGCACAGATTGTCCGCAACGATGCTGCGCGCTTCGAAGAAGAGCCGCTTTAAGGTGCCACCGCGGTCGTCCGCCATAATCTTGGAATATGGCAGACCCGTAATGTCGCCTCCAAAAAGCTTCGCCAAACTGAAGCCGGCATAGCGGATGCGGGCATCTTCCCAATTCGCAATGGGCTCGTAGATTAGGATGTTCGAGAGCAACTTCGCGATGGCGCGCGCCGGAATATCGCGCCCATCCGCATGCCGCCCTTGGCCTCGCATTCCCGCCAATAGGCGATCAACTGCCGCGAGGATGGATGCGAAGGTTCATCGACGGGCACGAACCTGTGGTCGAGTTCGTAGAACGAACGATCAATGTGATTTCCGAGGACGACGGGCATGCGTTTCTCCCGCCGCTATAATCGGCCAGAGAGCGTTGCCGACCTCTTAATTCCCCCTTGGAACCAGCTGGCCAAACCGGCCCAAATCGCTCCTGACATACCCTGTCAGCAGCTTGGCAGCAGGTGGCTACAAATTCCCGCCCCGCGCATTATATTACGGCGATGGCACACAATAACGGCATGATTCCGCGGGTTCGGAAGACCAAGGCGGCGCGGGGACTATCCGACAACGCGGCGAAGTTCCGCGAGCAGGTGGAGCGCGTGCCGGTTCCTCCAGTCGGTGACGCTTACGATCCTGCGCCTCCGCCGTCGGAACTCGATATGCCGCTCTACGGCGCGACGGGTGCCGAGGTCGCCGGCTTCGTTCCGCATCGTCCCTCGCGGCCGGAGAAGTCCGAAGGCGGCAAGGCGTTCAAGCTGGTCAGCGAATACGAGCCTGCGGGGGATCAGCCCACGGCCATCCGCGAACTTGTCGAAGGTCTGCGCGGTGAAGGCCAGGGCGCGACCGGGCGCAACGATGGCGACTTCGGCATGGGCCGCATTATTCCCGGCGCGAACAAGAAACATTCCGCGGAAGTCATCATCAACGCCGGCGCGCCGACCGTCATCGGCGAGCGCGATCAGGTTCTGCTCGGCGTCACAGGTTCCGGCAAGACCTTCACGATGGCAAAGATCATCGAGGCGGTGCAGCGCCCTGCCCTCATTCTCGCGCCGAACAAAACCTTGGCGGCGAAGCTCTATGCCGAGTTCAAAGGCTTCTTCCCCGAAAACGCGGTAGAGTATTTCGTCTCGTACTACGACTACTACCAGCCGGAAGCGTACATCCCGCGCACCGACACCTATATCGAGAAAGACAGCTCCATCAACGAAGAGATCGACCGCATGCGCCATTCGGCGACGCGGGCGATTTTGGAGCGCGACGACGTTATCATCGTGGCGTCGGTGTCGTGCATCTACGGTATCGGTTCGGTCGAGACATATTCCGGCACCGCCGTCACCTTGAAGAAGGGCCAGCGCCTCGACCGCATGGACCTGATGCGCGATCTGTCGGCGTTGCAATACCGCCGCAACGACGCGGGTTTCGCGCGCGGCACGTTCCGGGTGCGCGGCGACACGATCGACCTGTTCCCCGCCCACTATGAAGACCGCGCCTGGCGTATCGAATTGTTCGGCGATGAAGTGGACTCGATCTCCGAGTTCGATCCCCTCACCGGCAAATCGGCGGGGCAACTTGAGACAATCAAGGTCTATGCGAATTCGCATTATGTGACGCCGCGCCCGACCTTGGCGCAGGCGATGAAGGGCATCAAAGCCGAACTCATCACGCGCCTCGCCGATTTCCGCGCCAACGGCAAGCTGCTGGAGGCACAGCGCCTCGAACAACGCACCACCTTCGATCTGGAGATGATCGAGGCGACGGGCAGCTGCGCGGGCATCGAAAACTATTCGCGCTGGTTGACGGGCCGCAAACCCGGCGAGCCGCCGCCGACCCTGTTCGAATATCTGCCCGACGAGGCGCTGGTCTTCGCCGATGAAAGCCATGTGACGGTGCCGCAGATCGGCGCGATGTACAAAGGCGACTATCGCCGCAAATTCACGCTCAGCGATTACGGCTTCCGCCTGCCGAGCTGCATCGACAACCGCCCGCTGAAATTCGAGGAGTGGGACGCGATGCGCCCCGCCACCGTCTATGTCAGTGCCACGCCCGGCCCGTGGGAACTGGAGCGCACCGGCGGCATCTTCGCGGAACAGGTGATCCGCCCGACCGGTCTTATCGATCCGCCGGTGGAAGTGCGGCCCGTGGAAACGCAGGTCGACGACCTGATCGCCGAGTGCCACATCCTCGCCAAGAAGGGCTATCGCACGCTCGTCACCACGCTGACGAAGAAGATGGCGGAAGACCTCACCGAATATATGCACGAACAGGGCATCCGCGTGCGCTACATGCACAGCGACGTGGAGACGCTGGAGCGCATCGAGATCATCCGCGACCTGCGCCTAGGCGCGTTCGACGTGCTGATCGGCATCAACCTGCTGCGCGAGGGCCTCGATATTCCCGAATGCGCGCTGGTGGCGATCCTCGACGCGGACAAGGAAGGCTTCCTGCGCAGCGAGACCTCGCTGATCCAGACCATCGGCCGCGCCGCGCGCAATGTGGACGGCCGCGTGATCCTCTATGCCGACAAGATCACCGGCTCGATGCAGCGCGCGATGGCCGAAACCAGCCGCCGCCGCGCCAAGCAGGAAGCGTATAACAAGGAACACGGCATCACGCCGCAAAGCGTGAAGAAGAACATCGCCGACATCATGGGCAGCATGTATGAGCGCGACCATGTGATGGTCGATGCGGGCCTCGGCGAGGACGGCAAGGAATTCATCGGCCACAACATCCGCGCGACGATCCAGGATCTGGAAAAGCAGATGCGCGAGGCCGCCGGCAATCTCGAATTCGAAACCGCCGCGCGCCTGCGCGACGAACTCAAGCGGCTTACGGCGACCGAGCTCGCCATCTCCGACGATCCCTTCGCGCGGCAGAGCGCCGTAGACCGCGCCGTCGACGACGCCTTCCTCACCGCGGTGAGAGACGGCGCCGACCCAGCCGACGGCAAGGCCTCACGCGGAAAAGGCTCCCGCAAACGGATGCAGCGCGCGAGCCGCCCGGGCGTGCCGAAGACGTTTGGGAGTCGGAGTAGGTAACGCGCTTACTTTTGCACCAAAGCACGTGGCGCCTAGGGGGATTTGATTCGGAAGTAGAAGCGGATGAATTCGGACGAGCGCTGAATAGCGGATCAGGCGAATGCTAAGAAGATTTTTTCGGTTTATCAGAGCTACTGAATTGAGCAAAATAGCTGAATGGCCTGCCATAAAACCGAAGATAATGGTGCCCTTTCTCCGCGTGCAGTCCGGGCTTTGGTAGTCCAGCAGTTTCAAGACGCTCTCGGAGTTGTCTGAGTAACCGAGCCCGTACTCTATCCAAACGCTTCAGCTGCGATCGCACGTGCGGACGCTTTTTTAGTAGTTCAAATCCTGTGGCCCAGCACATTTCGTGCTCGAATTCTGTTCCGTGATGATGGATATCAGATCTGCCGACTGACATCGCGTGTAGTCTCATCTTTGTGCTGTGCAAGGCCTTCCCGGCGCTCACGCGCATACTAGTGGTGCCATGACCTATTGAGCGAAGAACTGTTTCATAAACCTCAACTTGCTTTTTCATCTCCTTTTCCATTGATGCCTTTCGAACACGCAGCCTGCCGTCATATCTTACTTGATAACCTAGAAATGTGATCCACGGGGAAATCGCACCGAGCGCAGGCGGCCCATAAGAGTAAGTTGAACGTGACTTCATCTCAAAAAAAGAAGCAGAAAACTTTTCGATCGATTTGGGTACATGGAAAGGCAATTTCAGCCTTTTCAACTCATCGATATATGCTTCGAACAGCTGTTTGGTGATGTCTGCTTGTGGTGAAACAATAATCATGTCGTCGCAATACCGGGCATAAAAGTAGTCGCTTGTTCCGAGTTCGACTGCCTTTAATGCTATCGCTCTATCGGCGCTGTGCAGCACAATATTCGCGATGATTGGTGAAAGCGCACCGCCTTGTGGCACACCGATCTCATGTGGCACCGGATGCGGAGCGTAAATAGCTTCGAGTTCGGACTTAACCCAAGGCACAGTGCCGCCCTCTACGCCCATCCTTTTCAAGATGTCCGGTGCCTCGTGGTCGACCGAAGTGGTGTAATTGTAGGCCTTTAAATAGGCTGAATATATTTTAAGCAAACCGCGATCATACAACTTGCCTGTCCTGCGAAGATCAACCAGTAGACTCGTTAAAGCATCTTTCGCCACCTGATGATTGACGATGTCGAAGAACTTCTGAATGTCGCATTCGGCGACATACAGAAGCTTGCGGCGATTAGCCGTGATGTAGTTGCGAAGTGCATCCATAGCATCATGATGTTGCGGAGTTCTTCCCAAACGCGAGTTGTATGCTCGGAACGCGTATGACTCTTCATAGAACAATTCATCCAATGTCGCTCGCAAATGACCCGCCGCAAGGCTTACAAAAATCTGATCTTGCATGGGGAATAAAGCGAGCGGGCGATAAGTTTTTTTAATGACGTCCTTCGGGATCAACGCGACTCTGGGAGGCGCAAAAGAAATTCGCCGAACGTTTCGTAGACGCCCCTGCACCTGACCGACAAAATGACCCAATTGCGCCAGCCAATCTGGATTTTGGTTTGAACGTCGCGCGGCTTGAATGGCATCAATCACTGAAACTTCAGCTATTTTTTGGGCTGAGAGCTTCCTTCGCGTCGCGGAACGAGGGCGTCGCCAAGTTCGACGAGCAGGCATCATCTTACAGACATTGCTCGCGTCGCCAAAAGTCACGCGATGAGGATTTCTGTTTTTTGTATTCATATTAAACAGAAACATTTCATCGTGACGTTTCTTAGCTATGCGAATTCTCAAGCGAACTACGCGAAGTTGGATTTCCTCATCTGAGAAAAACTTTTCCAAAGGAAGAGCGATGCCGCTGAGAAGTGTGCCGCAGCGGTGTAACAATCTTGGTAGTAAGAACCAGATGTGGGCGATGCCCATAAGTAGGGTATCGACCCACCAGCGCTTGGCTTCGAGATCGCGAGCGCTCACGACCTCATTGGTGTCATTTAGATTCACCAAGCGATTATGCCCCACACGCAGAGTTTCCCCTTCGTCAGAGCCGCGCTACGGCACAACTCTATATGACCATTATTTCGGCCCATCTACAAGCGACCAACATAGCCATGTATAGACTGTCCCATGTCCCGCGCCTTCGTCAAAGAGACTGCTGAGGCTGCGCCTCCGCCGGAGCGGATGGTGGCGGAGGGGCCTAAACTCGTCACGGCGGCGGGGCTGGCGCAGATCGAGGGCCATGTCGCGCGGCTCGAAGCCGCGCTGAAACACGATCCGGGCAATCGCGAAACGTTGGAACGCGACCTGCGCTACTGGTCTGCCGCCAAGGCCAGCGCGCAGGTGGCTCCGCGTGGGCCGGACGGCGTCGTCGCCTTCGGCTCCCGCGTCGTCATCATGCGTAAGAGCC
>DATCFN010000409.1:0-3191 GCA_036509475.1 Rhizomicrobium sp.
GGAATAGGTGATGCCGCGGTCGCCATTCAGCACCCATTTCGCGCTGGAGTCCGCTTTCACATCTTTCGACGCCACGCCATTCAGCGCGGTAATCCGTCCACGGATCATCGGCGAGCGTTTGTATTCCGAGGCAGATCGGAAACTCTGGATGGTTTTGTCGAACGCCGCTGTCTCATCCGGCTGGATGTCGATGAAGAAGAAACTGGGCGCGGTGCCGGGCAGGCTGTCTTTCACCTGCGCCGCGATGGTGCCGTCCAGCAGCGTGACGGTGGCGAGTAATGTTAGCCCCAACCCCAGCGCGACGACGACCGATGACGTCGCCGCCCCCGGCCGCGTGAGATTGGCGAGCGCGAGGCGAAATGTCGGCGAGCGTGGGCGCGGCACGCTGCGCAAGGCCCATTGCAGCCCCATCGCGACGACGCGCAGCGCCACAAGCACGGCGGCGACACCGGCAATGAACCACACGGCGAACATCGGATAGGGCGCAATCGCAATTGCCAGCGCCATCACGATCATTCCCGCGACCGCCGCCGCGATGAGATAGGGCAGGCGGCCGCGCGCATGCACGGGCGCGACGATGTCGCGAAACAGGCTGGCTGGTGCGATCTCGCGCGCCCGCGCCAATGGCGGAATGGAAAATGCGGCTGCGGAGAGGATACCGAAAACCGCGGCCAGTAGGAGTGGCGCGGCATAGACCGCATAGACCGCAGGCGCGGGAATCTCGCTGCTGTAGAAATATCCCACGGCGAACGGCATCAGCGCGCCGAGGACCAGTCCGAGCAAAACAGCGACAACCGCAATCGCCATCACCTGCAAGAGGAATGTGAGGAAGATCAACCCGCCTTCCGCGCCGAGGGCTTTGAGCGTGGCGATCTCCTCGCGTTTGCGGTCGAGGAACGCGCTCACCGCCTGTCCCGCACCGACCCCGCCGACGGCAAGCGCCGTCAGCCCCACCAGCGTCAGGAACATCGTGACCTGTTCGACAAAGCGGCGTGTGCCGGGCGCGGCATCGCTGCGGTCATGCACTTCCCAACCGGCGTCGGGGAAAGCTTTGCGCGCTTCGTGGCGGAACGCTTTGACGTCGGCGCCTGGCGGCATCGCCACGCGGTAATTGTAGTCGATCAGGCTGCCCAGGATGACGAGGCCGGTGCGCTTCAATCCTTCCTGCGAAACGATGACATGCGGGCCCAGGCTGAAGCCGCCCGACAGGCGGTCCGGCTCGTTCGTCAACACCGCGGTGATGCGGAAATTCTGCGAGCCGACGCGCAGCAATCCGCCGCGCGCGATATGCAGATGGTCCAGAAGCGTCTGTTCGGCGGCGAGACCGCATATCTGCGCGGTGCATTGAAGTGCGCGCGCCAACGGCATGCTGGGCGAAAGCGTCAGCGTGCCGTAGAGCGGATAAGCGTCATCGACGGCTTTCAATTCGATCAGCGAGCGGTCGGCCTCCGCGCCGTTCTTCAGTGCGTACCCCATGCCGCGCATCAGCACGATCCCGGAGACTTTGCCGTGCCGCGCAAGAAAGTCGTGTTCGTCCGGCGTCGTTTCACGGTGGACAAGCTGCACGGCCACATCACCGCCGAGCAGCACGCGGCCTTGCGTCGCCATGCCGGTCAGCAAGGCATCCGACAGAGAGCCGACACCGGCAATCGCCGCCACACCCAGCACCAGACAGGCGAAGAAAATGCGAAAGCCCGATAATCCGCCGCGCAATTCGCGCCGCGCCAGCCGCGCCGCCAGGGCAAACGTATTCATGCCGCGACCGTGCGCTCGTCGGCCACAACAAGGCCGTCTTTCAACCGGACGATACGCTGGCAACGCTGCGCCAGCCGTTCCTCATGCGTGACCAGAAACAATGTCGTCCGCGACCGTTCGTGCAGCGCGAAGAGAAGGTCGGCGACATCCGCGCCGGTATGGGTGTCGAGATTTCCCGTCGGCTCGTCCGCGAAAAGAACCTTCGGCCGCGGCGCGATGGCGCGGGCCAGCGCCACGCGCTGCTGTTCGCCGCCGGAGAGTTGTCCCGGATAGTGATCCAGCCGCGCCGACAGACCGACCGCGTCAAGTTCGGCGCGGGCCCGATCGAATGCATCGGTGGCGCCAGCCAGTTCCAGCGGCACGGCGACGTTCTCCCACGCGGTCATGGTCGGGATCAGGTGAAAGGATTGAAAGACGATGCCGATGGCCCCGCGCCGGAAACGCGCCAGCGCGTCTTCGCCAAGCCGGGTCAGATCGGTGCCAGCGATGACCGCGCGGCCGGATGTCGGTGCTTCCAACCCGGCGGCGACCATCAGCAAAGAGGACTTGCCCGACCCCGACGGGCCGAGCAGGGCAACGGATTCGCCTTCGGCCACGCGGAGCGAGATGCCTGACAGAATGTTCACCGGCCCCGCGGCACTGGATAGCGTGAGTTTTATGTCATTGAGATCGATGGCGTTCATGTTTGCTCGGTGCGGAAGGCTCCGCAGTCGCGCAGAGCAGAAGGACATGATAGGCGATATGGCATGAACTGTAGCCGATTCAAGCATGCTTTGACTGCGATCGCGGTGTGCCTGATCGCCGCCGCACCCGCATGGGCCGCGCCCGTCAAAATCCTCGCCATCGGCACCAGCCTGACGCAGGGCTATGGCCTGCCGCCGGGAACCGAAATTCCCGCGGTGCTGGAAGCCGATTTGAAAGCGAAGGGCATCAACGCAACCGTCATCAATGCGGGCGTCTCCGGCGACACGTCGGCGGGCGGGCTGGCGCGGCTGGATTGGTCGCTGGCGGATCATCCCGATGCGGCGATGGTGGAGTTGGGTTCCAATGACGCGCTGCGCGGCATCGATCCCGCTCAAACCGAAAAGAACCTCACCGCGATCATGACCAAATTTCAGGCGGCGCATATTCCCGTGCTGATCCTCGGCATGGAAGCGCCCAAGAACTTCGGACCCGAATACGAAAAGAAATTCAATCCGATCTATCCCAAGCTCGCCAAGCAATTCGGCGCTCTTTATTACCCGTTCGTGCTGGACGGCGTGGCGCTGAACCCGAAACTCAATCAGGCCGACGGCATCCATCCCAATCCGGTGGGCGTCAAGATTATCGTCGGCAAACTCATGCCCGATGTGATGAAGCTGGTGGCCCAGGTGAAGCACTAAATGTTCAAGCGGCTTCTATCCGTCGGCGGTTTTACGCTTCTGTCACGCATAACC
>DATCFN010000410.1:0-4514 GCA_036509475.1 Rhizomicrobium sp.
CCGCCCCAACCGGACGATACATATCAGGCGAACGTCGCTCAGCCATCCGGCTCGTCGAATGTCACCATGCCCGCCGAGGCCATCGCCTCCGAGCATGCGTTTCCGCCGATGCCGCTGGGCTTGAACGCCCAAAAGCCCATGATCGTTCGACTGGCTGTTTCCATCACGGAAGAGGGCGCGATCAGCGATGCGAGCGTGCAGGCATCGAGCGGAGATACCACTCTTGACGATCTCGCTATCGCTTGGGTGAAAGCGCATTGGCGCTATCTGCCGGCCCGGCAAGACGGCAACGCGATCGCAGTGGTGACGACGGCTGTTGTGGGGTTTGCGCCTGCCTGACATCCCCAAAATTGATGCGGCGTTCGTGGTTTTTGTCCCGCTTATCCTGCTTCTTATCGCACCCGTGATCGGCAGTTTTCTGGGCGTTCTGGTTCTTCGTAGCGGCGACGGCCGCTCTGCCGTTTTGGGCCGCTCGCACTGCGAGGCCTGTCATCACGCTTTGGATTGGCGCGATCTTTTTCCGCTCCTCAGTTGGCTGATGCTGGGCAGGCGCTGCCGCTATTGCGGCGCGGCGCTCAGCGCCTTCTACCCAGGCATCGAGCTCGCTTCGTTTATGCCGGTGCTCTGGGCGGCAAGCGTGATGGCGGGATGGTCGCTTGTTCTAAGCGCTGTCTTGGGATGGATGCTTCTGGCTCTTGGGTTGATCGACTGGTGCACACGGCGCCTTCCGAATTTTCTCACATTCGCGCTTCTCGCAACCGGTCTTGTCGCCACACTTTTGTTCGACCGGCCTGCTTTTGCCGATCATCTGATCGGAGCTGCGGTCGGTTATGCCGTCTTTGCCATCATCGCATGGCTTTATCGCAAAGCGCGAGGTTTTGACGGGCTGGGCGGCGGCGACGCCAGACTTCTTGCCGCGCTGGGCGCATGGGTCTCGTGGCAAGGACTTCCCATCGTGATTTTGCTCGCGGCGCTGCTATGCCTTGGCTATGTCGGAGGCCGTGCCATTTGGCGCGGTAGGATCGCAACAACCGAGCGCGTGCCGTTCGGGCCTTTTCTGGCGCTGGCGGGATGGATTGTTTGGCTCTACGGCCCGTTCATCGCCGCGCTGATAGCCGGTTGAGCGGGATTTGCTTTCGCAGCCGGCGTCATTGCCACGCCAGCACCATGTACGGCCGGTCGTCATCGCCCGTAAACTCGACGACCGCGGTTTGCGCATATTGCCGCCCGCCGAGTTCAAGCGCGGCACCGACGGAAAAAGTCTGCCCTGCAATGGATGTCATCGGGCTAAGCGTGCCGGAAAACGCGCCGTTTTGCGCATCGTTCCCAGGAGTGCCGTTGCGCGCCCGCAGGATCGCATTCACCTGATCGGG
This sequence comes from Rhizomicrobium sp., assembly GCA_036509475.1. Taxonomy (GTDB): domain Bacteria; phylum Pseudomonadota; class Alphaproteobacteria; order Micropepsales; family Micropepsaceae; genus Rhizomicrobium. The sequence continues at coordinate 1,374 of DATCFN010000410.1, forward strand.
TGCGTTCAGATAAAGTGCGCGTAAGGCCTGCTCTGGCGCCAGATTGGGATCCAAGGCAGGGCGTCCGCTATAAACCGTGAGCGCCGGCTCAATCTTGGCGAAGAGTTGCGGCGTCATGCCCAGCACCAGCCGCAATTCGGCAACGGATTGAAACGGACCGTGCCGCTGGTGATAGGAATAGCCAGCAGCGATGTAGTCGGCATCGGACGCGCCATGCAGCCGCTTGAGCGCCGTATCGCTGCGCCAATCCAGGATGCGGTCGGTCATCGACGCGGCATCGTCGCTGGGCATGCCTACGGATTGCAGCAGCTGGTCGATTATCGAGCCGTCAGCGGCGTTGAGATCGATCAGTCCAAGCTGGTCCTGTATCTTCACACCAACCTTCACGCCGTCGAATTCGAACTTTGTCGTCGCGCCATCCACCCGCCAGCGCTGATCGAGCCGCGCATCGCTTATGCCAAGCACCGCGCGTGTCAGCGCGGCGTCGAGCGCGGCGTGGGCTTCAATGCGCTCCAAAGCCCTGTTGTCGATCCGGGCTGAGGTCAAAAGAAGGGCCTGGGTGGCGGCTGCCATCATGGCGAGCATGGCCACCACCCATAAGACAGAAACCAACGCCCAACCGTCTTCGTCTCTGGCCCGAGGTTTTCCCATTGCAATTAGTGCAAACGGTCAAAGAGAGGCTGAACTTCCGGAAGCTCCTTGCGCAACTCGTCGGTCACCGCATGCGCCTGTTCGAGGTTCTCGACGACATGCGGGGTGATGAGCACCATGAGCTCGGTGCGCGTCAGATTGTCGGTGTTGTCGCCGAACAAATTGCCCAGCAGCGGAATCTGCTGGACGAAGGGGATGCCCGATTTGCCTTTGGTGCGATCGTCGGTAATCAAACCGCCTAGCGCAATTGTTTGGCCGTCTTGAATCGCAACCGACGTATCGACCTTGCGCTCCTGGATCGTGGGGGAATCGATATCCGAAGACGTCGTGTTGGCCACCTGGCTGACCTCTTGCGAGATATCCATCATCACAAGGCCGCCATGGTTGACGCGCGGCGTCACCTTCAGCACGACGCCGGTATCTTGATACTGGATGCTGTTGACGATGGCCGATGTCGAGGTGATGACGCCGACGGCCTGCTGCGTTGCGATGGGAACACGATCGCCGACTTGTAACGAGGCCGTCTGGTTGTTGAGCACCATCACCTCCGGTGCCGACGTCACTTCAACATGGGTGACGCTCGACAGGGCGTCCAGAATGATCTGGATGTTGGTCCCGCGCGTGAACATATAAGACAGCCCGGGAAAGGCCGCGCCGATGGTGGAACTGGCCGTGTCCGAGAGCGTGAGCTGGTGGCCGCCGCCGGGATTGTAAAAATACTGCACGCCATATTGCAGATTGTTCGTCAGCGTCACTTCCGCGATGGCGGCCTGGATATAAACCTGAAGCGGCGGTGCATCGAGTTTTCGCAAAGCCGCCTCGATAGTGCTGTATTCTTGCGGGGTCGCAAGAACCACAAGCGCGTTGTTGGTTTCGTCGGCCGTGACGGAAACGCCGCTGCTGTTGCCGCCGAACAGCGCGGACATGGAAAGGTTGTCGGATGCCGGTAAGTTAGGCGGCAGGCCGGCAGACGCATTGTTGTTTGCACCGGGGAGGGGCGGGGCGCCTTGATTGAGCGCGCCGCTGGCGGCGGGCGAGCCGCCGCCGGACTGATTGCCATGCATGAGTTTGCCAAGCGTTCCGGCAAGGTCGGCCGCGCGCCCGTTCTGCACTTGATAGACGAAGACGCGTTTGTCGCTGCCTTCGCCGGGTCGGTCCAGCCGCGTGACCCAGGCTTTCAGCTGCTCCAGATATTTTTCCTGCGGCGAGATGGCGAGAACCGTGTTCAGCCGGTCAAGCGGAATCAGTTTGACGACGCCGCTGACGGGGCTGTTGAGGCCTCCCATGATCTGATTGAGTTCGCGGGTCAGTTCCTGGGCATCGATATAGTTCGGTGTGTAGAGGGCATAAGACATTCCCGAAAGCCAGTCGGCATCGAACAGCGCGATATCGTCGAGGATGATCTGGCGATCCTGCTCGGTGCCTTCGATGATGAGGATGTTTCGGGCGGCATCGACGTGAATGACGGCCTGCGTCGGCGCCAAAGGCTGAAGCAATTTTTGCATCTCTTCGGCGCTGATGTAGCGCACGGATGCGATCTCGACGCCGTAACCGGCCTTGCGGTAATCGCGGCTGGTGAGTGGGCCGCTGGCGCCTTTTGCATCGGCGAGGGGCACGACCCGGTAGATACCATCGGCGTGGACGAGGACAATTCCGTTCAATTGCAATGCCTGTTCGAGCACGGGAAGTACTTGCGACTTCGGCAGCGGATGGCTGGTCTGCACGGTGATCGTGCCTTGCACATTCGCGGCGATTTCATAGTTCAGGCCCAGATAGTCGCCCAACACCGCCTTGCTGACATCTTTGATATCGGCATTTACAAAATTCAGCGTCATGCCGCCTTGACCATCGACCGCGGCTTCCGCGCGCGGACGCGGCGCTGCGTTGCCGACGAACGTTCCGCTGCCGGGATAGATCTCGACCGCAGGTGCGAGCGGTTGATTGACCAAGGTTGCAGGCTGTTTGGCAGGTGTCGTGTCTACTGGGGGAGTGGGTGCCGAGGCGGTTGGGCTGGCCGGTACTGACGCGGTCTTCTCACTGCCCGGGACACCCGAACATGCCGCCAGGAGCAGGCACAGCAAAGGCGCCGCCATGAGCAGCAGCTTCGACCGATTTTTTCTATGACGCATAACACCCCCTGTATGACCCTGCGCAGGTCGAAGTCATTGCGCGCCTGTGCTTGCCGGCACGGGCGGACGGATCGTTGTTAAATCGGCCTTTGGCGGCGCGGCCGGCACCGCGGCGCTCGCGGGTATGGACGGCGCCGCGGCGCCGTTGGCAGAAAGCGGCTGCGATTTTCCCGCGCGCTGATCGCCGATTTCCAGAATATGCTCAATGGTGCCGGCACGAAGGACGACGGCATCGGGACCGATCTTTGTCACTTGCCAGCCGTCGAGCAGATCGCCGACGTGAAGGCTTGCAGCAAAAGGCGCGCCAGGTGCCTTCACCAGTGCAAGCTGCTTGTCGCTGTCGATGATGACGCCGATCAGC
>DATCFN010000411.1:0-2929 GCA_036509475.1 Rhizomicrobium sp.
ATCGTCCCAACGATCTTGTCGATGATGTCGTCTGGCGCGCGCCTGCCGCCAAAATCCTGCTCAACAGTCCCGCCGTTCAAGTTGTGCGCTGGGCGCAAGCTCAATTTCCAGCCATCCATCCTGGCGGCGTGATCGACACAGCGCCGTTGATGAAGCCGCCGCATCCGGCGGCGCTGCGCAATCTGCCGCCATGAACGTCATTCGTGCGCTACGGCCGATGAGCAACGAAACCGTGACTATGCGCGGCGTTTCCCGGCGCTATGGGGCGCAGGTCGCCGTCGACGCCGTCGATCTGACCTTGCGGGCGGGCGAGTGCGTCGGTCTGGTCGGTCATAACGGGGCCGGAAAAAGCACGTTGATCAAAATTATGCTCGGCCTGGTGCGTCCGGACGGCGGCAGTGTTCAGGTATTGGGCGAGGACCCCTCGGCCCGACACGCGGTCGCGTCGCGCCGCGCGCTGGGCTACCTGCCCGAAAACGTGGCGTTGCATCCATCGCTGACGGGCGCTGAAACCTTGGCTTTTTACGCGCGGCTGAAAGGTCGGCCGGTCAAGCAAAACGGCGCCTTGCTGAAACGCGTCGGCATCGACGACGTGGCGCATCGACGTGTGGGAACATACTCCAAAGGGATGCGGCAACGTCTCGGGCTGGCGCAGGCCTTGCTGGGCAATCCTCGCGCCCTGTTGCTGGACGAACCGACGTCCGGCCTCGATCCGGCGCTACGGCACAGCTTTTACGAAATCATACGCGACCTTCGCCGGGATGGCGCGACCATTCTGCTGTCATCGCACGCGCTGGCGGAACTTGAAGAGCATATTGACCGCGTGGTGGTGCTGAATCGCGGACGCAAAGTTGCCGATGGCAGCATCGTCGAATTGCGCAACCTTGCGGCGATTCTGCCGCGCGTTCAATTCCGCGCGGACGGGGCCGGGCCGGATTGCTTTCCCGGCTGGTCGTCGACGCCGGACCGACGGCTGCAACGATCCTGCGCGGAACAGGATCTCTGCGCTCTGCTGCGCAGCCTGCCGCCCACGGCGCACGACATCGAGATCCTGCGTCCCACGCTCGACCAGCTTTATGTCGAATTCCAGAAAGGGGCGGCGTGAGACAGGTTCTGATCATCATCGCCAAGGAATGGCGCGACGGAATACGCAACCGCTGGCTCGTCGCAACGACAGGGCTGTTGGCGGCGCTGGCCCTTACGCTCGCCTTCCTCGGCTCCGCTCCGACTGGAACAGTCAACGTAAGCGCGCTTTCCGTAACGATCGTCAGTCTGTCCAGCCTGACGATTTTCCTGATTCCACTAATGGCGTTGCTGCTCTCCTACGACGCGATCGTCGGCGAAATCGATCGCGGAACAATGGCTTTGCTGCTGTCCTATCCGGTGGCGCGCTGGCAGGTCGTCGTCGGAAAATTCTTCGGTCATCTGGCCATCCTGGTGTTCGCCACCATTATCGGCTATGGGCTCGCCGGTCTGGCGGTGCAATGGATCGCCGGCGACGATCCCAGGGCCTGGGCCGCATTCGCCTTTATGATCGCAACGTCGGGAATGCTCGGCGGCGTGTTCATCGCGATCGGCTATCTCATCAGCACAGTTGTGCAGGATCGCGGGACGGCAGGCGGGATTGCCATCGGCGTCTGGCTGTTCTTCGTATTGATTTACGACATGGCTCTGCTCGGTGGCCTGGTCGTCGATCAGGGACGCAATTTGACGCCGCAACTGCTCAACGCCTTGTTGCTTCTCAATCCCGCCGATGTTTATCGCCTGCTCAATCTGACGACAACCAATGCGGTCGGCGGCTTCGCCGGAGTAACCGGCCTCGGCGCACATGTCGGTCTCGGCCGTTTGCCACTCGTTTGCGCGCTGGCCGCGTGGATCGGGGTGCCGCTCGCCACCGCCATCGCAACATTCGCGCGGAGGCAGGTTTGAACCGCAGAACCTTCGTCTTGGCAATGCTTGCAACGCCAAACCTCGCGTCCTGCAAACGGAATCACGACGCCGCCCATGCGCCGTCTCCGCGCGAGGTCACGGATTCGTCCGTCGCGTATTTCTGTGGAATGTCGCTTGGCGAACACAGTGGCCCGAAAGCTCAGATCTTCATTCGAAATCTGCCGGATCCGTATTGGTTCGCCAGCGTTCGTGACGCATTCGCCTTTCTCATGCTGCCGGAAACGCCCAAGGCTGTCGTTGCGGTCTATGTCAACGACATGGCGAAGGCCAAGAACTGGGCCAATCCGGAGCGCGCAACCTGGATGGACGCGCACAAGGGCCTTTACGTGATCGGCAGCCGCCGCCGCGGCGGCATGAACACCGACGAAACGATCCCCTTTGGGACTGCTGCCGCCGCGCAACAGTTCGTTACGGCCGAAGGCGGAAGAATTGTGCGTTTCAACGATATGCCGCGCGCCTATGTGCTCGGCGCCAAGTCGGGAGAAAAATGATGCAACCAACGCGTCGTCGCTTTATTGCAATTGCCGCCGCCGCGGGCGGCTTGCCCCTGTTGCCGTTCGCCGCTGCAAAATATGCGTCCGCAAGCAATCCGCTGCTGCGCGTCTGGTCCGGCGCGGCCCTCGGCGCCGACGCCACAATGCAGATCCACCATCCGGACCCTGCCCGAGCCGATGCGCTGATAGCGGCGAGCCTCGCGGAGGTCGAGCGCCTCGAAACGCAACTGAGCCTCTATCGGCCCGACAGCGCCATCTGCCGCCTCAATCGCGACGGCGTGCTCGATGACCCGCCGTTCGATCTGATCCGTGCGCTTTCGCAAAGCCGCCGCTTCGGCGACATGACCGGCGGCGCCTTCGATGTCACCGTGCAGCCGTTATGGGAGCTTTACGCCAGACATTTTTCGCGGCCCGACGCCTCGCCCTCAGGGCCGTCCGATGAGGAATTGGCGGCTGTCGTCGCGCGCATCGGGCAGGATGCGCTG
>DATCFN010000412.1:0-8826 GCA_036509475.1 Rhizomicrobium sp.
TGATTGCGTCAGGCTAAACGCCGGAACCTTTGGGCGCAACGGGCGGTTAAGACCGCTTCACCGCACTTCTCAAAGCGAGCTTAACGCTGCGGCAGGCTTGTCAGGATGAAGGACGGACGTTGCCCATCGTGAAGGGCCGTCGCTCAGATTGGCGCCGCGATCATTCGCCTTTGAAGTTGGGTGTGCGCTTGTCGAAGAAAGCCGCCACCGCCTCGCTGTGATCGGACGTCAGATGCGCGATAGACTGCATCGCGGCCGACATTTCCATGATCGTGTCGAAGCTGGTGCCCTGTCCTTCGCGCATCAGTTTCTTGGTCATGCGCAGCACATCCGGCGGCTGGCGGCAGATACGATCGGCAAGCGCCCGCGCTTCGACCAGCAACTGATCGGCGGGCACGACTTTGGAGATCAGCCCCCAGGACAGCGCGGTCGCAGCATCAATGGTGTCGCCGGTAAAAAACAGTTCGGCGGCACGCGCCATGCCGATGGTCCGCGGCAAAATCCACGCGCCGCCATCGCCCGGTATAAGCCCGACCTTCAGAAACGTGGCGCCGAAGATCGCGCCTTCCGCGGCAATGCGCATATCGGCGAGGCAGGCGACGTCGTTTCCAAGACCGATAGCCGGCCCATTGATGGCCGCGATCAGCGGAACTTCGACGCCCCATAGCGCCTTCACCAGCCGGTGAATGCCGTTGCGATAACGCTCGCGAATGTGAACGGCGCCGCCCGCGAACGAGCCGGACCGTTCGCGCATGGATTTCAGATTTCCCCCGGCCGAGAAGGCTTTGCCCGCGCCGGTCAAAATCGCGCAGCGTACCTCGCGGTCCGCGTTGATGCGCGCCGCAGCTTGCGCAAACAGGTCCCCGTCACCCTCCTCACCCAACGGGTTGCGCGTTTCGGGGCGATTGATGGTCAGGGTCACAACCGGACCGGATTTCTCATACAAAAGCGCGGACATGGCACCTCCCAAAACATAAGTTCCGTCACGGGTTTAGCATCCCCGCCCACAAAACCTAAATCTTGCCTTAACCGTGTTCTGGCACTGTCCCCGAACAACCGAACCGTATCCGAACAAGGCCCGGCGCGTAGATGCCGACGAACAGTACCGAACGACAGAGCATATTGGACGCCGCCGCCGAAGCGGTGCGCGCCGGTTGGCACACGGTCCGCGCCTCCATCGCACCTCGCGCGGATGAGGTCTGGCGCACCGACGCACAAATTCGCCTGATGCGCGGTGGTACGAAGTCTTCGACTTTGATGATTCCGGTCGCGGCATTTCTCGTACAGCTCGCGTTCCGGCCCTGGGTGGACCCGCTTCGCCGCAACATCTGGTGGATTGGCGTTACCATTCTGTGCGTGGTCGTCGATCAGTTCAACCACCGCATCGACCGCATGACCGGACATGACGTGCGCACTGTTTCGCGCAAAGCCGGATTGTCTGTCGGCTTCTCCGTGCTGTTTTACCTCGCCTGGTGTTCAATGGGCCTGGTGTTCTGGTCGCCCGGCCAGCCGGTCGCGCAAATGCTTCTGGTGCTGATCCTCGCCTGTTCGCTCGCGGGATCGACGGTGATCTGCGCAGCCCACCCCGCAACGGCCGTGGCAACGCTCATCATTCACGGACTCTTCCTGATCGTCCCGACAGCATTCGGCGGCAACGCGCTGGACGCGACTCTCGCGGCCCTGTCTGGCGTTTTCTGGTTGTTGGTCGCCGGACAGTTGGTCGGCCTTGGCACCGGCATGAACCGGCTGTTGAAATTGGAGCACGAGCGCACGGACCTAGTGCGCAAGCTACGCGTCGCCAAGGTCGATTCCGATCGTGAGCGCGGCCACGCCGAAGCCGCGGGACAGGCAAAATCCCAGTTTCTCTCGAACATGAACCACGAATTGCGCACGCCCATGAATGCCATCCTGGGCTTCTCGGAACTGATCAAGATCAAGGCCTTCGGCAGCGATCTGGACAAATACGCCGAATATGCCGGCATCATCCACGGCTCCGGCCAGCATCTTCTGACGCTCATCGACGGCATGCTGGATCTGGCCAAAATCGAAGGCGGCAAACTTTCGCTGCGCGAAATCGACGTCGATCTGGACCTGTTGGTTTGCGAGACGGTAGCGGAGCATGAGGAAAAAGCGGGCGAAAAGCGGCTAAGGCTGTCGACCAACATCGAACGTCCGTTGCCGAAGATTTATGCCGATGAACGCGGCCTGCGCCAGATCGTCAACAACCTGTTGTCCAACGCAATAAAATTCACGAAGCCCGGCGGCGCCATTTCCGTGTTCGCGCGTATCGCGGAGGATGGCCGCCTGTCCTTCGGCGTCAGCGATACCGGACTGGGCATCCCGCGCGCCGATCAGCGCCACGTCTTCGAACGCTTCGGCAAAGGCCGCGTTGATGTACACACGCAGGAAAAAGGCACGGGCCTGGGCCTGGCTATCGTCAAAGGTTTCGCCGAAGCACATGACGGCAGCGTCGAACTCGACAGCGAGATCGACAAGGGCACGCGCGTGACCGTTTACCTGCCCAAGGATCGCGGTATCGCGCCCTATGACGCCCGCGCGATGACATTAGCCTAGGTCGGCATACCGCTTCAGATGGTGGTCGACATTGCCATAGAGCGTGTCGAGCATTGTCAGCTTCTTGAAGTAATGTCCGACATTCAACTCGTCCGTCATGCCCATACCGCCGTGAAGCTGCACTGCCTGCTGGCCTACGAAGCGGCCGGATTTTCCGATCTGCACTTTCGCGGCGGACGCGGCCTTCTTGCGCTCAATCTCGCCCTCGCCAAGCTTGAGCGTCACCATGTAGGCGATCGACGCCGACTGTTCGCTGTGCATGAACATATCAACCATGCGGTGCTGAAGCACCTGGAACTTGCTGATCGGCACGCCGAATTGCTTGCGCGTCTTGGTGTATTCCACCGTCGCGTTCAACAATACCTTCATCGCACCGACCGCTTCGGAGGCGTGCGCCGCGATGGCTTCGTCCGTCACCTGTTCGATCAGCTTGAGCGCCTCATCGGCCGGGCCGATGAGATTGGCGGCCGGAACTTCGACGTTCTCAAACGTCACTTCCGAGGCGTGCAGGCCATCAATGGTGGGATAGTCGCGTGTCGCAACCCCCTTGGACTTTTTGTCGACGATGAAAACGCTCACGCCCTTGGCGTCTCGCTGTCCGCCTGACGTCCGCGCAGTCACGATCAGTGCATCGGCCCAGGGCGCACCCAGTACCACGGCCTTCTGGCCGTTCAGCACATAGTTCGCGCCGCTCTTTTTTGCGGTCGTCGTCAGGTCCGCGAAATTATACCGGCCCTGCGGCTCGGCGAAGGCGAACGCGATGATGGTTTCCCCCGCCGCGATCTTGTTCAGCCATTCCTGTTTCTGCGCCTCGCTGCCAGCGTGGTGGAAAAAACCGCCGCCGACCACGACCGTGGAGACGTAAGGCTCAACGACGAGCGCTTTGCCGAACTCTTCCATGACGACCATCGTATCGACAGGGCCGCCACCAAGACCGCCATAGGCTTCCGCCAACGGCGCCGCCATCAAGCCCAACTCCGCGAATTGCTTCCAGGTCTTTGCGCTATAGCCCGGTTCGGTGCGCGAAATCTTCTTGAAGTCTTCGAACTTGTAATTGTCGGCCAGATATTTGGAGACCGAATTGCGGAGCAGCGTCTGCTCCTCGGTGAAAGAGAAATCCATGTGTTTCTTCCCTGAATGCGATGGCGATGTTCTTAGAGGCCGAGCACTGCTTTCGCGATGATGCCGCGCTGGATCTCGTTTGACCCACCATAGATCGAGGCCTTGCGCATGTTGAAATAGGTGCCCGCCCCACCGGATGCGTAAGCAGGCCCCGGCGGATATTCGTTGTCGCCGAAATAGCGGTCATACGGATAGGCGTAATAGCCGATGGCTTCGACCGTCAGTTCGGTGATGCGTTGCTGGATTTCGGTACCCTTGATCTTGAGGATCGAGCTTTCCGGACCGGCATGGCTGCCCTTGGCTTCCTGCGCGAGCGTGCGCAGTTCGGTGAATTCCAAAGCGGCCAGCTCTATTTCCGTGTCGGCGATCTTGCGCGCGAACTCGTCCGTCTCGATCAGCGGCTTGCCGTCCAGCATTTCGGCACGGCCGATTTCCTTCAGCCGCTCGATGGCTTTCTTGGAACGCGCGACGCCGGCAATGCCGGAGCGTTCGTTGACGAGCAGGAACTTGGCAAAGGTCCAGCCCTTGTTCTCCTCACCAACGCGGTTTTCGACCGGCACCTTCACATTGTCGAAGAAGACTTCGTTCACTTCGTGTGCGCCGTCCAGAACGATGATCGGCTTCACAGTGATGCCCGGCGTCTTCATGTCGATGAGCAGGAAGGTAATGCCTTCCTGCTGTTTCACCGTCGCGTCCGTGCGGACGAGACAGAAAATCCAGTCCGCGAATTGCGCCAACGTCGTCCAGGTCTTCTGGCCGTTGACGATATAGTGATCGCCTTCGCGCACGGCTTTGGTTTTCAGCGAGGCCAGATCCGAACCGGCGCCCGGCTCGGAATAGCCCTGGCACCACCAATCCTCGCCCGACAAAATGCGCGGCAGGAATTTCTTTTTCTGCTCGTCATTGCCGAAAGTGAAGATGACGGGCGCGACCATCGCCAGGCCGAACGGCAATAGTGCAGGCGCTTCGGCGCGGGCCGTTTCTTCGTTGAAGATATAGCGCTGCGTGACGTTCCAGCCGGTGCCGCCATATTGAACCGGCCAATGCGGCGCGACCCATCCCTGCTTGTAAAGCATGCGGTGCCAACCAAGGAAATCTTCCTTGGTTTCAAAATCACGCCGCGACGTCTTGCCGAGTTTCGGCAGGTTTTCGGCGATGAAATTGCGCACCGTGGCGCGAAATTTTTCTTCTTCCGGCGAGAAAGTAATGTCCATGTCGTCCCCGACAATTTGTCAGCGGCGCGCATGATAACGAGGCGCACCGCAGGAGCAAGCGGGCGCGGCGGTTTACTTGGCGTCGTGGAAGATAATGCCCAGCGTATGACGCTGCCCGGATCGGAGGCGGCTGACGCCGTGGCGCATTTTCACGCGATAAATGCCCTTTGTGCCCTGAACGGGCCGTTCGTTGACGGCGAAGATCACGGCGTCGCCTTGACGCAGCGGCACGACCTCGGCGCGGCTTTGCATGCGAGGGCGCTGCTCGGCCAGGACAAATTCGCCGCCCTCGAAATCGCGGTCCGGCTCCGACAGCAGGAACGCCGCCTGCAGCGGGAAGACATGCTCGCCATATAAGTCCTGGTGCAGGCAGTTGTAGTCGCCGGGACCGTAGCGCAACAGCAGCGGCGTGGGCCGCGTCTGGCCGGCGCCATGGCAACGCTCGAGAAATTCCGGGTGCGTCGGCGGGAAGAGAATGTCTTTCTTGAGAGAGACATTCCAATCGTTCGCAATGTCCGCGAGCCGTGGATAAAGTGTGGTGCGGATTTCTGCGACGTCTTCAGGCAACGGATAGGAAAAATATTTGTACTCACCGCGTCCATAGCCGTGCCGCGCCATCACTACGCGGCTGCGGAAATTGGCGTCGTCTTCGTAAAGTTCTGAAAGGGCCGAACATGCGCTGCTCGAAAGAAGTTGCGGCAGTACCGCAAATCCCCGGGCATTCAGGTCGACGGAGATAGCGGACCAGTCGATAGCGGCTTTTTGCATCGCGGATAAATATTGGGGGGCTTTCCCTCACGCAATCCGCTTCTTGCGCAAACGAAAAACGCGGAACGCCGAGGGGACCGGCATTCCGTGTTTTCATTTAAATACAGGCTCGGAAAATTACTTGTTCAGCTGCTCGCGCATGCTGTCTTTCGCGCCACCAACGGCATTTTCAATCTTGCCCTTGACCTTGTCGGCTTTGCCTTCGGCCTGAAGTTTGGTGTCGCCGGTCACTTTACCGGCGGCGTCCTTGATGGCGCCCTTGGCCTGATCGGCCGAACCCTTGATGCGATCGTGATCCATAACTCTGCTCCTTGCGGGATTTCAAAGTTATAACGCCCACTCAACGGCGGCGTTCCCGCGGATCATTTCGGCTGTGGCACGATTCTTATGTAGGGCTTTGGTTCCTTCCAGCCTTGCGGATAAATCTTCTTCGCGTCTTCATTCGAGACAGAACCGGCAATGATGACGTCTTCGCCCGGTTTCCAGTTCACCGGCGTTGCAACCTTGTGTTTCGCCCCCAGCTGCAACGCATCAATCACGCGCAGCACCTCGTCAAAGTTGCGGCCCACCGTCATGGGATAGACCAGGATAAGCTTTACCTTGTGGTCAGGCCCGATGATGAAGACATTGCGCACGGTCTGGTTGTCCGCAGCCGTCCGCTTTGCCGGATCGCCAGAAGCCTCGGCGGGCAACATGCCGTAGAGCTTGGACACTTTGTAATCGGCATCGCCGATCATCGGGAAGTTGACGGCCGAACCTTGCGTTTCTTCGATATCCTTGGCCCAGCCGGCATGCTTGTCGACGGGATCGACGCTGAGGCCGATGATCTTCACACCGCGCTTGTCGAATGCCGGCTTGAGCTTGGCCATATAGCCAAGCTCCGTTGTGCAGACGGGCGTGAAATCCTTGGGGTGTGAGAACAGCACCGCCCAATGATCACCGATCCAGTCGTGAAACCGGATCTTGCCTTGCGTGGTTTCGGCTTCGAAGTCGGGTGCGGTATCGCCAAGTTTGAGAGTCATCGGCAGTCTCCTGGAAGGGGGACCGCCGACTATGACGACGCGCCGATGGCGAGTCTATTCCATCGTGACAGGTGTGATATCGCTCAGACGAACCGGTGCGCTGACATACAGGTCCGGCAACATGCGCTTGAGGTGCTCAATCTTCGGCTCGTCGTTGACGACGATGTAGGGATAGTTCGGGTTCTTGATCAGGAAGTCCTGATGATAACCCTCCGCCGGATAGAAACCCTTGAAGGCGTCGACGCGCGTGACGATGGGCTGCGAAAACGTGTGCGAGGCCTGGAGCTGCGCGATATAGGCATCGGCAACACGCTTCTGGTCCGGCGTCGTGGTCCAGATGTCGCCGCGATACTGCGTTCCGTCATCCGGGCTTTGGCGATTGAGTTGCGTGGGATCGGTGGCGACCGAGAAATAAACGCGCAGCAACTGGCCGTAGGAGACCTGCTTCGGATCGTATTTGATCTGCACGGTTTCGGCATGACCAGTCGTGCCCGTGCTGACGGTTTCATAGTTGGCGGTATCCTTCGCGCCGCCCGCATAGCCGGCGACAACCTGCTTCACGCCTTTGACATGCTCGAACACGCCTTGCAGGCCCCAGAAGCAGCCGCCGGAAAGAACAGCCGTCTGAACGCCGCTTACTTGCGCATCAGCCGTCGTCGGTGCGGGAACGGCGTGCGGCGCTTCGTCGGCGCGCGCGCAAGCGGAAGCAAGAGCGGCTACGGCGACCGTGGCCAGAAGCGTGCGAATGGTTTTCATCGTCATGTTCCTTTTGTTCAAACGCTCGCGCGCGGCACAAAGCGCAACGCGGCGGAGTTCATGCAGTAGCGCAAGCCAGTCGGCTTCGGCCCGTCATCGAAAACATGGCCCAGATGTGCATCACAGCGGGCGCAGGAGATCGCCGTGCGCTCCATCATGAAGGAATTGTCGCCGGTCTGGACCACGTTCAGCTTGGAGATCGGCTGATAAAAGCTCGGCCAGCCGGTGCCGGATTCGAATTTCGTTTTGGAGTCATAACAGGCGGTGTCGCAGCAGATGCAGCGATAAAGACCGTCACCTTTCGTCTCGGCATATTTGCCGCTGTAAGGGCGTTCGGTGTCGGCGTGGCGCGTGACCGAATAGGCCAGCGGCTCGTCGCCTTTGAGCTGCGCCTGCCATTGCGCATCGCTCTTTTCGACTTTTGCTTCGGTCACCACGCCGGTGCTTTTTCCGGCGGCGCTGAAATTCTCGATCTTCACCATCGCAGTTGCGCCGACGGCGCGAACCGGGTGCAGGACAGCGACAGCGCCTGCCAATGCAGCAGCGGATGCGGCGCATAAAAGAAAAGCGCGGCGCGCGGGATTGTCGATGTTGGAAACGCGATCGGGGCTCACTTGCTGTCTCCTGCTATTGGCGGGGCGGTCATGGGCAATACGCCCATATCCACCCTTTTGTTACGCAGGGGAACCCGTTTCGGCTCACTTACGCGGTATAGCCTCGTGGTGCCGGATAACCTCCGACACGATGAAATTGAGGAATTTTTCCGCAAAATCGGGGTCGAGCTTGGCGTTCCGCGCCAATGTGCGCAGCCGCGCGATCTGCTGCGCCTCGCGGCCCGGATCGGCGGGAGGCAGACCATGCGTCGCCTTATATACCCCAACCGTTTGTGTGCATTTGAAGCGCTCCGCCAGCAGATGCACCAGCGCCGCGTCGATATTGTCGATGCTATCGCGCAACCGCGCGAGTTCGGGATCGGGATTGGTCATGGATATCCTCTCGAAGACATCCACTGTGCCGCGACGGCTGATACTTGTCATCCCGGCCCAGCGATGCGCTAGCATCGCGACGAGCCGGGACCCATCGGGACAACGGCAGGATGGATCCCGGATCGGCGCGGCTTCGCCGCTTGTCCGGGATGACAGCGTGGGGGTGGCAAGCCATGGCGTATGAAGACGTTCTGAAGGACTACACCAAATTCCAGTTCGATGATGGCTGGACGCGCGATATCTATCGCCGCGGCAGCGGTCCCGCCGTCATCATCATTCATGAGATTCCTGGCCTGCATCCACAGGTCGTGCGTTTCGCGGACCGCGTCGCCGCGGCCGGCATGACGGTGTTCCTGCCCAGCCTCTTCGGCACGCCGGGCAAGC
>DATCFN010000413.1:0-4548 GCA_036509475.1 Rhizomicrobium sp.
TTCGGGCAGGACCAGATCAAGCCGGTCAGCGGCGGCGCGGACGCCTTCTTCTTTCCCGGCGGTCCGCCGCTTGGTCTTTCGATCATCGAAGCGCTCGACACGCTTTATGTGATGGGTCTGGATGCGGAAGTGGATGAAGGCATCCGCTGGATTTCGGACAACTTGAATTTTGACATCGACGGGGAGGTGCAGGTTTTCGAGACCGGCATCCGCATTGTGGGCGGCCTGCTCTCCGGTTGGCACGGCACGCGGGAGAAGAAGCTGCTCGCGCTTGCGAAGGATATGGCGGACCGGCTTTCCGTCGCCTTCACAAAATCGCCAACGGGTATGCCCTATCGCTTTGTGAATCTCAGGACGGGCGCTGTGCGCGATCCGGTGAGTTTTCCGGCCGAGATTGCCACCTATGTTCCGGAATGGGGAACGCTGGGAAAGGCGGTTGGCGACCAACGCTATTTCGACATGGCCAAACGCGCCACGAAAGCGCTTTTCGATCGACGCTCGAAGATCGATCTCGTCGCTGACACGATCAACATCGAAACGGGTGCATGGGTCAGCCGCCGCGCCAGCGTCGGTCCGCCGAGCGACTCTTATTTCGAATATCTCTGGGACGGCTGGCAGCTTTTCGGCGATCCCGATTTCAAGCACTGGTACGACGTGCACGCGCAAGCCATCGTGAAATACCAGGCGCGGGAAGCAAACGGAAATCTGTGGTTTCCGCAAGTGGACTTCGAGACCGGCGCGATCCTCGATCAACACCAAAGTGAACTTGCGGCATTCTACGCCGGACTTCTGGGGCAGGGTGGAGATATGGCGCGCGGCAACGCCTATCTCGCAAGCTGGGCGGGTGTTCAGGCGCGCTATGGCGTGCTGCCGGAAGGCTACGACTATGCCAAGGCCGCGCCGGACCGTATCACCAATGAATTACGGCCGGAATTCGCGGACTCCTGCCTCAACCTTTTCCTGCTCGAACCGGATGACCGTTACCGCGAGCTCGCGCGCATGCACTACGAGAAAATGAAAGAGACAAGCCGCGCGCCATTTGGCTTCACCATTATCGACGATATCACCACAAGTCCCATGAAGCAGGGCGATCTGTGTCCCGGCTATTGGTGGAGCGAGCAGATGAAGTATTATTGGCTGCTGTTCTCCGATACGGATCGTTTCGACTACAAGAACAATTACCTGTCCACTGAGGGAAACGTCTTTGTCGGACTCAAATAAGAGCGGTTTCAATCCCGCCTTCGCGACCGTCACCACGCTTTTCTTCTTATGGGGCTTCATCACGGCTTCCATCGATCCCTTGGTGCCGAGCGTCCGCGCCGTGTTCAGTCTCAGTTATACGGAGTCGATGCTGACGCAGTTTGCGTTCTTTCTGGCCTATGGCGTGATCTCGCTGCCTGCCGCGTTCGTTCTGGAGAAGCTGGGTTACGCGCGGACTATTCTGCTGGCGCTGGGCGCGATGCTGGCCGGCTGCCTGCTGATGCCGATTGCCACGCACGCCAATGCTTATGTTTTTGTGCTGGCTTCGCTGTTCGTGATCGCCGCGGGCATCACGCAGCTGCAGGTCGCGGCCAATCCGCTAGCGGCGCTGCTCGGAAGGCCGGAAGGCTCGCACTTCCGCCTCACGCTTTCCCAGACGTTCAATTCGCTGGGCACTGTTCTGGCGCCAATCGTCGGCTCCTATCTCATTCTGCGCGGCGGTGTGTTCCAGGGCGCCGTGAATGCCGCTTCGCGCGACGTCACGCTGCGCAATGTCGACACGCAGTTTCTCGCAATCGCGGTCATCCTGATATTGCTTGGCCTGTTCCTGTGGCGTCTGCGCCGGCTGCTGCATGTGCCGCATGAATTGGATGACGCGAATGCTTCTCCATTCGCCGCGTTCGCCTCGAAATGGGCGTTGTTCGGCGGGCTGGCGATTTTCCTCTATGTCGGCGCGGAAGTGTCTATCGGCAGCATGATGATCAGCTTTCTGCACCTGCCATCGATCATGAATGTCAGCTACGAAACCGCGGGCCGGTTGCTGAGTCTCTATTGGGGTGGTGCGATGGTGGGCCGCGCGCTGGGCAGCGCCGTACTGATCCGCGCACCGGCAGACCGCGTGCTGGCCGCCGCGGCCATCGCTGCGCTGCTGCTGTGTTTTGCGGTGACGCAGGAGAGCGGCCTCGTCACGCTGATTTTCGGCGGCACGACGGCGGGGCGGATCGCGGGAATCGCGGCATTGAGCGTGGGCTTTTTCAACTCCGTCATGTTTCCCACAATCTTTACGCTGACTCTGGAGCGTTCCACCGCGCCCACGCCATCGACGTCAGGCCTTCTTTGCATGGCCATCGTTGGCGGCGCGGTCTTGCCGGTCATCACCGGCTACACCGCCGATCACATCGATCTGGCGCGCGCATTTTTCGTGCCGTTTGTATCCTATGTCTGCATCGCGATCTTCGCTCTGGCCGGCGCGCGCAAATCCGCCCAGATCGCGGCGGCGCCCATTTCCGCTTAGAGGTTCCATGCGCTCCATCCCCGCCATCGCTGTTTCGCTCATCGCCCTGTCTTCCGCCGCCCAGGCCGCGCCCGATCTGGCAAGCGAAGTGAACCCGTTCATCGGGACGACCAATGGCGGCAATACCTATCCCGGCGCCACGCTGCCCTTCGGCATGGTCGCGTTCAGCCCGGAGGAAACGCCGCTGCCCGGGCGCTCCTACCCCATCGCGGCACCGGGCGGCTACGAATGGCGTGTCAGCGGCATCAAAGGATTCAGCCTCACGCATCTGTCGGGCACAGGCTGCACGGGTGCGAGCGGCGACATTCCGATCATGCCGGTGACGCGCGACGTCGACCTCTCGCCATCCGCCGATGATGGCTTCACCATGTATTCGAGTTATTTCACGCATGACCACGAAACGGCGTCGCCCGGATTTTACAAAGTCGCGCTCGACAACGGTGTTGTGGCCGAACTGAGCGCCACGCTGCGCACGGGCATCGCGCGGTTCACCTGGGCAAAAGACAAGCCCGCCAATCTTTTGTTCCGCACGTCGGATTCCGAAGTCGGCAGCAGCGATGCATCGGTGAATGTCGATCCGGCGAAGCGCGAGGTGACGGGCAGCGTCACGAGCGGAAATTTCTGCGGTTATCTCTCGCCTGACCGGCGCGAGAGTTATTACACGCTCTATTTCGTTGCCGCGTTGGACCAGCCTTTCACGGCGGGCGGCACCTGGCAGGATACGACCCTGACCAAAGGCGCGCGCACCGCGCATGGCGGCACGACCTATGGCGATCGTGGCCATCCGCCGGGCCGCAAGGGCTCTGGCGCATGGATCAGTTTCGATCCGGCGAGGACGCCCGTGGTCAACATGCGCGTCGGCATTTCCTATGTGAGCCTTGCCAATGCGCGCGCCAATCTGGAGGCTGAAAATCCCAAAGGTACAACGCTGGAAACCGTGCGCGATGCAGCGCGCAAGGCGTGGAACGCAAAGCTCGGCCAGATCGCAGTGACGGGTGGCACGAAGGACGAGCGGACGGTCTTCTACACCGCGCTTTATCATGTGTTGCTTGGGGAAAATACATATAGCGATGCGGATGGCTCTTATGTCGGCTTCGACAAAAAAATGCACAAAGCCGCCGCCGGCCACATCCAATATGCCAACTTCTCGGGCTGGGACGTCTATCGTTCGCAGCTTCAGCTTGTGACATGGCTTGATCCGAAGATCGGTTCGGACATCGCCCAATCGCTGCTCAACCAGGCGAACCAGAACAACGGCGTGTGGGATCGCTGGACGCATCTGACGGGTGCGACCAGCGTGATGAACGGCGACCCGTCGGCGCCAGCCGTGGCCGCGATTTACGCATTCGGTGGCCGCGATTTCGATGTGAAAAGCGCTTATGCCTCGTTGCTGAAGGGCGCAACGACGCCAACAGTGCTCGACCTCAGCCATCGCGGTTGTGGCGTGCAGTGCGTGGGCGAGCGTCCCGGTCTCGATCAGTGGTTGAAGTTGCACTACATGCCCGTCGGCTCGCCGGGGTGGGGGAGTGCGGCTGACACGCTGGAATTGGCGGCAGCGGATTTCGGCGTAGCACAACTCGCAACCATCAACGGTGACGCGGAAAACGCGAAGCTGTTCCAGAACCGGGCTGGCTGGTGGCGCAATCTGTTCAACCCGAACGCCACGCCGCAAGGCGGTTACATTCAGCCACGCAATGCGGATGGCACCTGGAAGCCCGTCGATTTCAATATCGATGACGACGACGATTATGTCGAAGGCAGCGGAGCGCAATATCTCTGGATGGTGCCGTTCGATCCCGCCGGTCTGTTCGCGAAACTGGGCGGCAACGCCAAAGCGGAAAGCCGCATGGATCGCTTCTTCTACAATTCCGATGGAAGTCTCGCGGTGACGAAATCCGGCGCCTCCCATGCCGAACTCGACAACGAACCCTCTATCGCATCGCCCTGGCTCTATGACTTCGTGGGCGCGCCCTGGAAGACGCAGGAAGTTGTGCGCGCGGCGATGAAGCAGATTTGGACCAACGCGCCCGACGGAATTTCCGGCAATGACGATC
>DATCFN010000414.1:0-11049 GCA_036509475.1 Rhizomicrobium sp.
GGTTATCTCGGTGGCGCCAATGGCCGCGACTAAAGCCAAAACGGAAACTGACCGTATCGTCGCGCCGGAGCGCGGCGAGGACGACACGTTGGAGTCGTCGCTGCGCCCTAAGCGGCTTTCGGAATTCGTCGGCCAGAAGCAGGCGCGTGAAAACCTTTCCGTCTTTATCCAGGCGGCACGCGAGCGGCAGGAAGCGCTCGACCATGTGCTGTTCTCGGGCCCGCCGGGATTGGGCAAGACAACGCTCGCGCAGATCGTGGCGCGCGAGCTGGGCGTGAACTTCCGCTCAACCTCGGGGCCGGTGCTGGCCAAGGCGGGCGACCTGGCCGCCATCCTCACCAATCTGGAACCGCGCGATGTGTTGTTCATCGACGAGATTCATCGTCTCAATCCGGCAGTGGAAGAAATCCTCTATCCCGCGATGGAGGATTACGAACTCGACCTGGTCATCGGCGAAGGGCCGAGCGCGCGTTCCGTGAAGATCACGCTCGCGCCGTTCACGCTGGTCGGCGCGACGACGCGCTCCGGCCTCATCACCACGCCGCTGCGCGATCGGTTCGGGATTCCGGTGCGGCTGAATTTTTACACGGCAGACGAACTGCTCTCGATTGTCGAGCGCGGCGCGCGCGTGTTGGGTTTCGATCTCACATCGGACGGCGCACGCGAGATTGCTGGCCGCGCGCGGGGCACGCCGCGTATCGCGGGGCGCCTGCTCAAGCGTGTGCGCGATTTCGCCAGCGTCGGCGGCCACAAAAAAGTCGATGCTAAGATCGCCGATGCCACGCTGACGCGGCTGGAAGTTGACGGACGCGGTCTCGATGCCTTCGACATGCGCTATCTGCGCCTCATCGCGGAAAGTTTTGGCGGCGGCCCGGTCGGCGTGGAAACCATCGCCGCTGCGCTGGGGGAATCGCGCGACGCCATCGAGGAAGTGGTGGAACCGTTCCTGATGCAGCAGGGTTTTGTTCAGCGCACACCGCGCGGACGGTTGCTTACCAGCGCGGCTTATGGGCATCTGGGACTGGCCGCACCGCCGCGCGATCCCGCGCAGATCGGCCTGTTCGCCAAGGATACGGAGGTGGAGGAATGATCTGGCTTCGCCGCGCCACCGTTCTGGGCATCGCACTCATCGCCACCGCGATCATATTCCATTTCTGGGGCGATCTTGTCGGCGCGATGGGCACCTATTTCGATCAGCCTGTTGTGAGTGCGCAGCCTTCAAATGAAGTCACGGTCGGCATCGTGCCTGACGCCGCGCCGAAGCCCGTGTGCGACAAGACGCATCGGTGCCGATGACCGCGCTCAGCTTCGGCCGCTTTGAAGGCAAGGTTTATATCCTGCCGGTCCGCATCTATTACGAAGACACCGATCTTTCCGGCATTGTCTATCACGCCAATTATCTGCGCTATATGGAGCGCGGGCGGACGGAGTTCTTTCATGCCGCCGGCATTGAGAAGCTTGCGGAACTGGACGGTCCCGATCCTTTCGCATGGACGCTGCGCAAGGTGTCGCTCGACTATCTGCTTCCGGCGCGATTGAACGATCTGATCGAAGTCCACACCAAGGCGATCTCGTTGACCGGCGCGCGCATGTGCGCCGAACAGGATATTTTCTGTGGCGGCCATAGGCTGACGCACGGCATGGTGGAGGCCTGCATCATCACGCTGACGGGCAAGCCGCGGCGCATCCCTCAGGATACGCGTGACAAGCTCGCGCCTTTTCTTTTCGGAACAGACGCTTAACACTTCCGGCCCAAATTCGGCCACGTTCAAATGGTCATCCTTCCCAAGCTTGCTATGGTTTGCACCGGCGAGGGGCAAACGCCGAAGCCTTCAAGGCACGGCGAAGAAGAGGTCTGCTGATGAATTTCGCGCGTTGGATCGCCGTGGTGTTGACGGCGCTGGCTCTCTGTTTTGCCGCATCGCAGGCATCGCTCGCGCAAAGCGCGCCAAGCGCCGCGCCCGCGGGCGACAGTGCGCAGGCACAGCCGCTGGCCGCGCCGACCACTAATGTCGACGTCACCCAAACCGGCGGCACCGCCACGCCGGATGTCGGCGGCATTTCCATCGTCTCGCTGTTTCTGCACGCCGACCCCATCGTGAAAGGCGTCTTCGTTCTTCTTCTGCTGGCATCGCTGTGGTCGTGGACCATCATCATCAACAAGCTGATCGCCATATCCACGCTGCGCCGCAAGGCGGACAAGTTCGAAAAGATTTTCTGGTCGGGCCTGTCGCTGGACGAGCTTTATGTGCAATTCGCCAAAGCGGCGGATCATCCGATGGCGGCGGTGTTCGTCTCGGCGCTGCGCGAATGGCGCCGTGCTTTTGAAGCAGGCGCACCGCGCGAATATCTGCTGCCCGGCATCAAGGAGCGCATCGACAAGGCGATGACGGTGACGATCCTGCGCGAGACGGACGGCGTGGAAAAGCGGCTGGGCTTTCTGGCCACCGTCGGTGCCACCGCGCCTTTTGTCGGCCTGTTCGGAACGGTCTGGGGCATTATGAATTCGTTTTCGGCCATTGCCGCGCGTCACGACACGACGCTCGCGGTTGTCGCGCCGGGTATCGCGGAGGCTTTGTTCGCCACCGCGATGGGTCTGCTCGCGGCCATTCCGGCGGTGATTTTCTATAACAAGTTCATCAACGATGTGAGCCGCTACGCCAACCGCCTTGATGGTTTCGCGGATGAGTTCTCCGCGATCCTGTCGCGCCAGCTTGACGAGAAGGCCGCGCGCTGATGGCGATGGGCGTCACGCGCATCGACCGTGGCCGCCGACGCCGGCGCGGCCATGCCATGTCCGACATCAACGTCACGCCGTTCGTGGACGTGATGCTGGTGCTGCTGATCGTGTTCATGGTGACGGCGCCGCTGCTCACGGTCGGCGTGCCGGTCGATCTGCCGAAGACCAAGGCGCAGGCGCTCGGCCAGGATCGCCAGCCGCTGTCGGTGACGGTGCGCCGCGACGGCCATATCTATCTGCAGAACACGCAGATCGCCGAAGACCAGCTTGTGGCCAAGCTCAGCGCCATTTCCGCCAACGGCTATGACCAGCGCATTTTCGTGCGCGGCGACAAATCGGTGGACTATGGCCGCGTCATGGAAGTGATGGCCGAAATCAGCGCCGCCGGATTCACTCATATCGGGCTTGTTACCGATGTCCCCAAGCCGCGCGATCGAAACTAGACTCTCGCTGGCCTCCGAAGCCGGCGGCCGCATCTCGCCGCTGGCCATGGCGGCCGCGGTGCTGCTGCACGTTCTCATCATCGGCGCGACGCTGTTCTCCTTCGCGCACAAACTCGACATCACAGCGGAAGACTCGCCGATCGTGCCTGTCGATCTGGTCACGCTCGCGCAGAAGACAAACCTGCGGGCGATGGTGAAGGAACAGCCCAAGGCGCCGCCGAAAGAAGATGCGCAGCCGACGCCGCCCGCGCCGCAGCCCATCGTCACGCCCCCGCCGCAGCCGCAGACAAAACCGGACGTTCCCGATCAGGCGCCGTCGGAGCCCACAATCGCGAAAGCGGAACCCGCGCCGGTTCCCACCGCGAAGCCGCAGGACAAGCCGCCGCCGGTTAAGGCCAAGCCGCAGAAGCAGCAATTCGACATCAACAGCATCATGGCGTTGCTGGACAAGCAGCAGCCCGCCGCCGCCAGCGCACGCAATGCGCGAACCGGCCCGCATAACGTCAAGGCCTTCGGCGCGGCCGACGCCATGACCGCCGACCTTCAGGATTCGCTGCGCAGCCAGATTGCGCAGTGCTGGAGCCCGCCGGTCGGCGCGCCCCATGCCGAGGATCTCATCGTCGATTTCGATTTGTTGCTCAATCAGGACGGTTCGGTCGCACAGCCGCCACAATTAACGGGAGACTCCGCGCAGGCCGCTTCGGGCAATCCCTATACGCGCGCGGCGGCCGAGGCAGCGCGGCGCGCGATCTATGAATGCGCGCCGTACAAATTGCCGGCAGACCGTTACAGCCAATGGCGCGAGATCAATCCGTTCCACTTCGATCCGCGCCAGATGATGGGTCAGTAATTCACGTTCGTTTTTTGTCTAAGCCGTCGAAAAGTTTTTGGAGCAGACCATGAAAAGATTCGCGCTCGCCTTCGCAGCCCTGCTGGCATTGCTCGCCGGCTGGAGCGCGCCCGCCGCGGCCCAGCTTCGCGTGGACGTGACGCAAGGCAACGTCCAGCCGCTGCCCATCGCCATTCCCGATTTCATCAGCGATCCGGCGGGCGCCCAGATCGCGGGCGTCGTGCGCGCCGATCTGGATCGGTCGGGCCTGTTCAAGCCGCTCGATCCCAAATCCTTTGTCGAGCAGATCAAGAACATCAACGTGCCGCCGAATTTCGC
Source organism: Rhizomicrobium sp. (assembly GCA_036509475.1). Lineage (GTDB taxonomy): Bacteria > Pseudomonadota > Alphaproteobacteria > Micropepsales > Micropepsaceae > Rhizomicrobium. The sequence continues at coordinate 4,352 of DATCFN010000414.1, forward strand.
CAACTGGCGCGTCATCAACGCCCAGGCTCTGGTGACGGGTCAGGTGCAGATGCAGCCGGACGGACGGCTGCGCGTCGACTTTCGCCTGTGGGATGTCGCCGGCGGCGGCCAGATGCTCGGCCTCCAATACTTCACCACCACCGACAACTGGCGGCGCATCGCCCATCTGATCTCCGATGCCATCTACCAGCGCATCACGGGCGAGAAGGGTTATTTCGACACACGCATCGTCTTCATTTCGGAATCCGGTCCCGCCATCGATCGCAAGAAGCGCCTGGCGGTGATGGACGAGGACGGCGCCAATCCGAAGTTTCTCACCAATGGCAGCTATCTGGTGCTGACGCCGCGCTTCAATCCGACCGCGCAAATGATCGCCTATATGTCGTACATCGCCGGCAAGCCGCGCGTGTATCTGTTCGACATGGAATCGGGCAAGCAGGAGATGCTCGGCAATTTTCCGAATATGACGTTCAGTCCGCGTTTCTCGCCCGACGGCAACAAGGTCGCGATGACGCTGGAGCAGAACGGTAATTCCGACATCTATGTCATGGACCTGCGCACCCGCAGCGTCACGCGGCTGACGTCCGATCCCGCTATCGACACCTCGCCGTCCTATTCGCCGGACGGCACGAAGATCGTGTTTGAATCGGATCGCGGCGGATCGCAGCAGGTCTATGTGATGAACGCGGACGGCTCCAACGCGCATCGCATCAGTTTCGGCGGCGGCAAGAACGGAACGCCGGTATGGAGCCCGCGCGGCGATCTGATCGCGTTTACCAAACAGGACGGCGGCACGTTCCACGTCGGCGTCATGCGGCCGGATGGCTCCGGAGAGCGCATGCTTACAAACGGTTGGGAAGATGAAGGCCCGACCTGGGCGCCGAATGGACGCGTGTTAATGTTCGGCCGCTCGGAGCGCGGCGGACGCGGTTCGTCGATCTGGTCCATCGATGTGACGGGCCGCAATGAGCGGCGCGTTTTGACGCCGGGTTCGGCATCCGATCCGGCGTGGTCGCCCTTGATCCAGTAGGTTGCAATTTCTAAGCTGCTCTCCGTTTCGGGGAACTTTCTGGGGCAGGGGCAGTTATACGGCGGTGCGCCCGTCGCCTTCGGCTCACGTTCTTGCGCATGGAGAACGATCATTTTCTGGAGTGGCCTTCGATGATGAAGATTTCGACTTGTCTGAAATTCGCGGCCGTTGCGACCGCCCTGATGCTTTCCGCCTGCACCGACAAACCGAAGGCGATGGATACAGCGCCCCCACCGGGCAATTCGATGACCAGCTCGACAACGACGTCGAGTGTCGTGCCGGGCAGCGCCGAAGACCTGAAGGTCAATGTCGGCGACACGGTGCATTTCGATTACGACGCCTATGCCGTCACCGACGAAGGCCGCGGCGTGCTGCAGCGTCAGGCGAGCTGGCTGCAGAAATATCCGTCCGTCCGCATCACCGTCGAAGGCCATTGCGACGAACGCGGCACGCGCGAATACAACCTCGCACTCGGCGCGCGCCGTGCCAACGCGGTGAAAGAATATCTGGTGAGCCTCGGCGTTTCGGCCGGCCGTCTGGATACGATCTCCTACGGCAAGGAACGCCCGATCTGCACGGAGTCCGATGAATCCTGCTATGCGCAGAACCGTCGCGGCGTCAGCACGGTCACCGGCGGCGCGTCGTCTTAAGCGCGGGCTTTGAAACAGGCGAAGGGCGTCCATCCGGGCGCCCTTTTGCTTTTGCGGCGCAGATCGGGCCTGCGGGGATTCCGGCGAGCCTTAAATTCGGCTAAGTGTTTCGGCGCAATGGCGATTGGCGCAGTACTCGCGATCTTTTGCCGGCGACCTTTTGAAGAGCGACGACCATGACCCAGACGCGCAAATCTCCCGCAAGCCATCTGCTTTGGAAAATGGCCCCGATCGGTGTCGTCGCGGTATGCGGCGTGGTCATCGGCGCGGTCGGTGCTTTCGCGGATGTGAGCACTGCGACGGTTGCGTCGAAGCCCGCGCTGGTGCGGCGTCTCGAAGCCGACGAGGTTCAGGCGCGCGTGTTGCAGGCGCATCTTTTCGCGCTTCAGCATGGCGATCAGAGCGCGGCGCCGGTCCGCACCGCCGCATTGTTCGGCGAGAGCGACGAGGAAAAAGCGGCGCGCCTGGCGCATGAGCAGAGCCAGGACGGCTCCATCGCGCAACTCAATCAGCGCGTCAGCGATCTGGAAGATTCGTTGCGCCGCCTGACCGGACAGATGGAACAGCTCGATCACAAGCTGAACGACATCAACAGCCACATCGACCGCATGCAGAAGGATTTCGATTACAAGATCTGCTCCATGACGGCGCAGCAACTCGGCACGACGGTGGACCAGCTTCCCTGTGGCGGCGCGGCGCAATCCTCGCTGGCACCGCAACAGAATTCCGCACCGCCGCCGGCCAGTAGCGCGAACGAAACCCAACATCTGGCGCCGCCGCCGGGCGTATTGGGCACGATACCGTCCAACACGCCGATGCCTATTCCGCCGCCGGCGAACCCGGACGAGGCGCCGCCTGCGCCCGCCGCCAATATCAATCGCCCGCAATTCGATGCCGCGATGAACCTGCTTTCCAAGGCGCAGTATGATGAAGCCCGCGCGGCCTTCCGTAGCTATGCTGACGCCAATCCGAAGAGCGATCTGGCGCCGCAGGCGGTCTATTGGGTGGGCGACATCGCCTATCTGCAGAAGGATTATCCGAACGCCGCCCGGGCATTCGCCGAAGAGATCAAAAAATATGGCGCCAGCCCGCGCGCCCCCGATAGCATGCTCAAGCTCGGTCAGTCCCTGATCGCGCTGAAGCAGAAACAGGAAGGCTGCACCGCCCTTGGCGCGCTCCAAAGTAAATACCCGCAAGCCTCCCAAACCGTCCTCGGCCAAGCCAAAGCCGCGCGCAAAGCCGCTGGCTGCAAGTAAGCCGGTCGTCAAGAAATCGGCGCCAAGCGCGGCGGTCGCGAAAGCGCCCGCTGCTGTCGAGAGCGATGCGGTGCAATCCTTTCCGGCGCGCATGGATGCATTGCGCGCGGTGGGCGATGTGTGGCCGGGCGCGGTTGCTGTTTCCGGTGGCGGCGATTCCGTTGCGTTGATGTTGTTGCTTGCCGCTTACGCCAAACAGGCGAAGCTGCCGCCACCCGTCGTACTCACCGTCGATCACGGACTGCGCGCCGATTCCGCGAAAGATGCGAAAGCCGTCGCGCGTATCGCGAGCGATGCCGGTCTCAAACCGCATGTGCTGACCTTCAAGGGCGCGGCGCCGAAATCCGACATCGAGGCACAGGCGCGGGGCGCGCGTTATCAACTCATGGGCGAATGGCTGGCAGCGCATCAGATGAGCGCGCTCTATGTCGCCCATTCGATGGAGGATCAGGCGGAGACGTTTCTGCTGCGTCTGGCGCGCGGCAGCGGTCTTGATGGATTGTCGGCGATGCGCGCGGTTGCGCCATTTCCGCTGCCGGGTTTCGGGGGACTGAAGCTGGTGCGTCCGCTGCTCGATTTTCCGCGTGCGGCGCTGCGCGATTATCTGAAGGCCAAAAAGCAAAGCTGGCTGGAAGATCCGATGAATGCCGATCCGCGTTTCGCGCGCTCGAAGTTGCGCGCGTCATGGCCGCAACTCGAAGCGTTGGGTCTCACCGCGCAGCGTGTCGCCGATGCCGCCGAACATCTGGGCCGCGCGCGCGAAGCGTTGGAAGACATGACGCAGGCGCTTCTGGCGCGGGCCGCGCGCTTCGAAGGCGAAGGCGCGTTGGTCGATTCCGTGCGCCTGAAAATGGCGCCGCGCGAAGTCGGATTGCGGGCGTTGGCCCAGGTGCTGTCGCGGATTTCGGGCGACGCCTACCGGCCCCGCTTCGGCCGTCTGGAACGCCTTTTCGACTCCATCCGGGATGGAACATTGGCCGGCGGCGCGACCCTGCATGGCTGTATCGTCGCACCAGCCCCGCGGGCGGTATCTGCCTTTGGCACGGGCACGCTGACCGTCTCGCGCGAAAAAGCCCGGTCCGAGCGGGAGCCGACTGCACCAGAACCGCACAAAACGGGCGCAGCGGCCAAGCCGGTCAAAAAGCGCGGATCGAATTAACCCGGCTTCTTAAGTGGAATTGGAAGCCTTGATTGCCCGCCGAACGTAAATTTCTTAACGTTTTGATGGCTGACAACGCGCTACAGTGTACCTATCTATTGAGACAGTTTGGCGCTCGCGCGCATTGCCCGTACTCGGGAAAGGACGTCCGTGAACAACCTTCGCAATCTCGCGCTCTGGATCATCATCATGCTTTTGCTGGTGGCCCTGTTCAACATGTTCCAGGGGTCCAGTTCGCATCAGGCGACGAGCGCGATCACATATACCCAGTTCAACCAGGAAGTGACGCAGGGCGCGGTCAAGGACGTCACCATCCAGGGCGACCAGATCACCGGTCATTCCACGGGCGGCCAGGCCTTCAGCACAACGGCGCCGGCGGACGCGCAGCTTGTGTCGCGCATGCTGGACCACAACGTCGCCATCACCGCGAAATCGGCGGACGATGGATTCAATTTCGTGAGCCTGCTGATCAACTGGCTGCCGATGCTTCTGATCGTCGGCGTGTGGGTGTTTTTCATCCGCCAGATGCAATCGGGTGGCGGCAAGGCGATGGGCTTCGGCAAAAGCCGCGCGACACTTCTGACCGAGAAAACCGGACGCGTGACATTTGAAGACGTCGCGGGTGTCGATGAAGCGAAGGACGATCTGAAAGAGATCGTGGACTTCCTGCGCGATCCGCAACGCTTTCAGCGTTTGGGTGGACGTATTCCGAAAGGCGTGCTGCTCGTCGGCCCGCCGGGCACCGGCAAGACTCTCATCGCGCGTGCGGTTGCGGGCGAAGCGAACGTGCCGTTCTTCACCATCTCCGGTTCTGACTTCGTGGAAATGTTCGTGGGTGTCGGCGCCAGCCGCGTGCGCGACATGTTCGAGCAGGCGAAGAAGAACGCGCCCTGCATCATCTTCATCGACGAAATCGATGCGGTCGGCCGTCATCGCGGCGCCGGTCTCGGCGGCGGCAATGACGAGCGCGAGCAGACCCTCAACCAGTTGCTGGTCGAGATGGATGGCTTCGAAGCCAATGAAGGCGTCATCCTGATCGCCGCCACCAACCGTCCCGATGTTCTGGACCCTGCGCTGCTGCGTCCGGGCCGTTTCGACCGTCAGGTCGTGGTACCGAATCCGGACCTGTCCGGCCGCGAAAAAATCCTGCGCGTCCACATGCGCAAAGTCCCACTGGCGCCGGACGTCGATCCCAGAACCATCGCACGCGGCACGCCTGGTTTCTCTGGCGCCGATCTGGCGAACCTCGTGAACGAAGCGGCATTGCTGGCGGCCCGCCGCGGCAAGCGCGTCGTGATGATGACCGAGCTGGAAGACGCGAAAGACAAAGTGATGATGGGCGCGGAACGCCGCTCGCTCGCGATGTCTGACGAAGAGAAGAAACTCACGGCCTATCACGAAGGCGGCCACGCCCTCGTTGCGCTGGCGGTGGAAGGCTCCGATCCGATTCACAAGGCGACGATCATTCCGCGCGGCCGTGCGCTGGGCATGGTCATGCGCCTGCCGGAACGCGACCAGCTTTCGCTGACGCGCCAGAAGATGAACGCCGATCTGGCCGTGGCCTTCGGCGGCCGCATCGCCGAGGAACTCATCTTCGGCCACGACAAGGTCACCACCGGCGCGCAAAGCGATATTGAAATGGCGACCCGCATGGCGCGCGCCATGGTTACGCGCTTCGGCATGTCCGACGCGCTGGGCCCGATCGCTTATGCCGAGAACCAGGAGGAAGTGTTCCTGGGCCACAGCGTCTCGCGCACACAAAATCTGTCCGAAGCGACAGCGCAGAAGATCGACTCGGAAATCCGCGCCATCATCGACACCGCCTATAATCGCGCGAAGGACATTCTCACCACCCGTGCGCAGGATTTGCATGTGCTGGCGCGTGGCCTTCTGGAATATGAAACGCTCACAGGCGACGAGATGATCGCGCTGCTCAAGGGCATTGCGCCGGTGCGCACGCCTTACGAGGAGCCGGAGCCGCAGCGTGGGTCTGGCCCCAGCGTTCCGGCCGCCGGCCGCCCGCGCGGCATCGTGGCTCCTGAACCGCTGCCGCGTTGAACGCCAAACCATTCGACCCTCCCCTTGAGGGAGGGTCGAAATTTGCATAGCAAATTTCGGGGAGGGGTCTGGCGCATGACCCCTCCCCGAAGCCTTTTCGCTCCGCTCAAATCCTTCGACCCTCCCTCAAGGGGAGGGTAAAATGTCCCCCATGAAAATCCTCGGCATCGTCAACATCACGGAGGATTCGTTTTCCGACGGCGGAAAATATCTGTCCGCCGATGCGGCGCTCGCCCATGCGCGCACGCTGGCGAAGGATGCGGATATTCTCGATCTCGGCGCGGCTTCGTCCAATCCCGATGCGAAAGCGGTCGCGCCTGATATAGAAATCGCGCGGTTGGCGTCGGTCGTGGCAGCGCTGAAAGAAAGTGGCGTAGCAATCTCCGTCGACACGTTCGCCACGCCGGTCCAGCGCTGGGCATTGGCGCAGAACGTCGACTACCTCAACGACATCCAAGGTTTTGCGGACGAGGCGCTCTATCCCGAACTCGCCGCCTCTCGCGCAAAGCTGATCGTGATGCATTCGGTACAGGGCCGTGGGCAGG
>DATCFN010000415.1:0-2333 GCA_036509475.1 Rhizomicrobium sp.
GTCGTTGACGAGCGTCTGCAACCGCTTGCGGTCAGGCGATGAGAGAATGATCGAGATGCCAGTGCGCATGCACCAGACTCGCATGCGAACGCCACTCAGGGAATCCCAAACAGGATTCAAATGTCAGATTTGTTCCACTAGCAGGACCGGTACACTTTTGCGCCGCTCTCAAACGCGATCGCACAGCCGGTTCAGTGGTACACTTTGCGCCCGCTATTTATATTTGGCGAGCACGGATGCGCGCGCGAAGGAGGCGATTGATCTTTTCGTCTACCGCATCGCGCGCGAACTTGGCTCTCTGGCGCCGGCGCTGGGCGGGTTGGATGCCCTGGTCTTTACCGCCGGCATCGGCGAGCACGCAGCCGAAATCCGCCGCCGGGTCTGTGTTGGCGCGGCATGGCTCGGCATCCAGTTCGACGACAAGGCCAATGCGGGGGATGGACCGTGCATTTCGGATAGCCGGGTCTCGGCCTGGGTGATTCCGACCGACGAAGATCTCATGATCGCAAAGCACACGATTGAACTGACGCGGACAACTGCGGCGCTCTGAAACGCGCGATGTGTTGAGGCGATAGGAGCGCCGGGCGATCAGCGTTGCCGTATCATCGGAGTCCTGCCCAGGAGGGGTACTGCTGTTGGATCGAATATCCGGTAAGCGAGTAGCTTAACGCGGTCATTCACTAGGAACCACGCGAGGGCATAGCCCCAGACAAATGCTGCCCAGCCCCAGCCAAGTGGAGTCATGAACACGCCGTAGACAGCCATCAGAGTTGCCACTGTCTGTGTACCGAGTACGGCAATCCACAGAATGCAGGCAGGGCGTATAGACCAAAATGGGCCGCGTGTGCGTGTCAGGAAGATCGTCAGATGTCCGGCCACGGAGAGCTTCAGATACATCAACGTCTGAATGTGGGCGCGGTCGAGATGAAAAATGCGCTCACCAAGATAGAACAGGCCGAACGCAGACACGACTCCAATGACTCCGAGCACTGTCGATATCCCAAGCACCAAACGCATATTCCAGGCTTCCGGCTTATCCTTATAATGCACGTTGTCATAAGCGATGGACAGAATCGCGCCGTCATTAAGCAGTGCCAGTATCACAATCATCACCGCCGTCAGCGGGTAGAAATTGAAGATCAAGATCGACAACGTCATGAACAGCAGGACGCGGAGCGTTTCGGCGATGCGATAGATTGCGTAACTGTTCATCCGCTGGAAGGTGCGGCGGCTTTCTTTGATTGCGTCGATAATCACCGAGAGGCCCGGCGTCATGAGGACGATGGCGGCGGCAGCACGCGCGGCGTCTGTCGCGCCTGAAACGGCGATGCCGCAGTCGGCCTTCTTCAGCGCTGGTGCGTCGTTCACTCCGTCGCCGGTCATTCCGACGATGTGACCACGCTGCTGCAGGACATCGACGATGTGGAACTTATGTTCCGGGAACACTTGAGCGAAGCCATCGGCGTTCTCGATGGACTGCGCCAATTGCGTCGTCTCATGATGCTTTGCGTCGCCGAAGCCGCTCGCATCGAGAATATTTGTGCCCAGCCCCAGTTTCCCGGCAGTTTCTCGCGCGATAGCAAGCGCATCGCCCGTCACCATCTTGACGCTTACGCCCATGTCGCGGGCAGTTGCGATCGTTGCTTTGGCCTGTTCGCGGGGCGGGTCGAACAGCGGCAACACGCCTTGAAACTGCCAGGGGCCATCGCCTTCGGCGCGGGCCACGCCCAGCGAACGAAAGCCCTTTGCCGCGAAGTCGTCCACCGCCTTGTCAACAGCGGACTTCACCTGCTCTGCATTGGCCGCCAGTGCAAGGATCACCTGCGGCGCGCCCTTGGTGACTTTGAATTCCTTCCCACCCGGGTCCTTGATTGACGCCTCGGTGCGCTTGCGCACAGGGTCGAATGGCTGGAAGTGGAGGATCTGATAAGGCGTCAAAGTCTGATCGTTCTTCAGGCCCTTCAGCACAGCCATATCGATGGTGTCTTTGTTGTCCGCGCGCGACGCCAGCGCGGCATTGAATATGACTTGGTCGGCTGGGATACCGTCGACGCTGAAAGGATCGCCCAAGGTCAGCTTGTTCTGGGTCAGGGTGCCGGTCTTGTCCGAGCACAGGATATCGACGCCAGCGAGTTCTTCGATGGCGGCCAACCGGGTGACGATCGCCTGCTTACCGGCGAGCAGCCGCGCGCCGACGGCCATGGTCACGGACAGCACAGGGGGCATCGCCACCGGAATCGCGGCCACCGTCAGAACCAACGCAAACTGAAGTGTGGTGAGGAGCGGATCGCCGCGGAACAGCGCGACGCTAATGATCAAAGCCACCAGCGCCA
>DATCFN010000416.1:0-5466 GCA_036509475.1 Rhizomicrobium sp.
CGCTCCATCTCGATGTCGGTGACGAAGCCATATTTGTATTTGTCGCCAAGTTCGGCGACTTTTTCACGGGTTTCAATCGCGGCCATCAGCCAACCCCCGCGGCGGCCAGCGCAAGCTTGCGGCCCATCAACTTGTTCAGCGCGGCGAACAATGTGTCCAGAGTGGCCAGCCCGTGTTCCGGTCCGAAACTCACCCGCAACGCGCAACGCGCCAAGCTTTCGTCCACGCCCATCGCTTCCAGCACGTGGCTCGGCGAGACCTTGCCCGATGAACAGGCCGCACCCGAGCTGACACAAATACCGTCGAGGTCCAGCGCCATCAGCGTGCTTTCCGCCTGCAACTGCGGAATGGCGAAGCACGATATGTTTTTCTGCCGCAATTCCTGCGAGCCGAAGATAACGACATTCGGCTCCATATAACGCAGCGTCTCCTCGAAGGCGCGGCGCATGGTGCCCACGGATTCGCTTTCGGAATCGAAATTGGATTGCAACGCTTTCGCGGCAGCGCCAAACCCCGCAATGCCGGCGACGTTCTGCGTGCCGGCGCGGCGGCGCATTTCCTGCGCGCCATTGAACAGCGACGCCAGCGGCGCGCTATGCTTCGCGATCAGTGCGCCAACGCCCATCGGGCCGCCGATCTTGTGCGCTGCGAGCGACAGATAGTCCGCGCCCCATGCCGAGAAGCGCACAGGGCTGTAACCGCTCGACACCGCATCGACATGCAGCAGCGCGCTGTCGCCGCCTTCGGTACGCAGGACCGCGGCGAGCGCGGCGATATCCTCGATCACGCCGGTTTCGTTGTTCGCGAAAAGCAGCGAAACGAGCACGCGCCCTTTGCCGTTCATCAGCAGCGAGCGGAAGACCACAGGATCGACGCGGCCGTTTTCGGTGACGGGAATTTCGGTGAGCACAAGCCCGGCCGTGGTTTCGGCGAGCGAGGCGGCCACCGAGCGAACGCTGTCATGCGCTGTTGCGACAACAAACAGCCGCGTGATGCGATGGTCGCCATCCAGTGCGCCTGCAACAGCACCGCGCAATGCCAGCACATTGGCTTCCGTGCCGCCGCTGGTGAAAATCACATCGCCGGGCTTGGCGCCGGCAAATGCGGCAACCTGTTCGCGCGCATCTTCCATCACGGCGCGCGCGGCGCGCCCGGCCGCATGAACCGATGACGGATTGCCGTTGATGTCGAGTGCGCGCAGCATCGCCGCCTTCGCCTCGGGGCGAAGCGGTGCAGCCGCGCTATGGTCCAGATAAATCATTGCGATGAACTCAGGCGGCCTGGGCGGTGGCGTCGCTCTTCAATTCCTCGGCCTTCTCGCAAGGACGCGCGCGGCCCAGAATGCGCTTCTCCACCACATCGGCGAGCGACACGGATGACAGGAACACATGAATCTGGCGGCCGAGTTCTTCCCACAAATCGTGCGTGACGCAGCGCGTCGTCGTGCCGGTGCAGCCCTTGGGACTTCCCGGGCGGCAACGCGTGGCGCTGATCGGCTCGTCGACGGCGACGATAATGTCCGCGATGCGGACTTCGGCGGCGGGACGGCTCAGGCGATAACCGCCACCGGGGCCTCGCACGCTTTTCACCAGTGCGCCGCGGCGCAACTTGGCGAAAAGCTGCTCGAGATAAGAGAGCGAGATTTCCTGCCGCTTGGCGATTTCCGCCAGTGAAACCGGCCGTTCGCCGCCTTCATGCGCGGCCAGATCCGCCATCGCCATCACGGCATAACGGCCTTTTGTGCTGAGTCTCATGGAATACCTCCTTTGCCGGAATGCGCTTTTGGCTTGCTTTTTCGGCCCCTGCCTGTGGTAACAACGGGGCCCAAGCCGCCGCGCGCCCGGAATCGTTCCGTGCTGGATATAGATTTACCTACTACTGTGGTCAAGTATTCCCTCGGATGGCACAACGTCCGAAAATCAACCACATGAAAACAAAAGGAATTTCTGGCTTGTCCGATACGCGTAATTCCCATTCCAGCCTTGTTATTTTTGCATTGCAGCGGAGAGTGGATTTCCATGCCTGACATCATCATTCCCGGCCCCGCAGGGCGCATCGAAGTCCGCTACCAGCGCCAGAAGAATCCCGGCGCGCCGATGGCCGTGGTGCTGCATCCGCACCCGCAATTCGGCGGCACGATGAACAACCCGCTGGTTTACGACCTCTTCCACATGTTCCACCGCCTCGGCTGCACGACGGTGCGATTCAACTTCCGCGGCGTTGGCCGTAGCCAGGGCACGTTCGATAGCGGCGCGGGCGAATTGTCCGACGCCGCCGCCGTGCTGGACTGGATGAACACGCTCTATCCGAACCCGTCCCATGTCTGGGTGTGCGGCATTTCCTTCGGCGCCTGGATCGGGATGCAGCTTTTGATGCGCCGTCCGGAGATCACCGGCTTCGTTTCCATCGCGCCGCCGGCGTCGATGTATGACTTCGCGTTCCTCGCGCCGTGCCCGGCCTCGGGATTGTTCGTACACGGAACAAAGGACCAGGTGGTGCCGGAAGCCGATGCGCAAAAGCTGGTCGATCGCATCAGCGCGCAAAAGGGCATCAAGATCACTTACGACAAGATCGAAGGCGCCAACCACTTCTTCGACAACCACGAAGCGGACGTCCTGGAATCGGTCGAGACCTACGTCCACAAGCGCATGACGGGACCGCGCGAAGGGCGGTAAAGCATTCGGGGTAGAACGATGCTTGTAAGATGTGTTTTCTTGACAGCAGCGGTCGCTGCATTCGCGCTTGCGAATGCCGCACAATCAAATCCGATAGGGCCAAATTATTTTGCCGGCGCCGGTGATCACCTTCGTTATGCCGAGCACTGTGAAGACGCGACACTCGATGCGGATGCCAGAATTGGATATTGCATCGGCATGGTGAAAGACGGTCGCGGGGGCAGCGATCAAGCTTATGCTGAACTTGCGACACTATATGCAGCAAAGCACGACTACGAACGCGCGCTTGAATATGCAGCGCGGCCTTTCGACAATCTGTCCAGCGCCAGCACAGTAGGACATAGCAGCGATTACACTGAGATTCCTCTTTTAGAGGAACGTAGCGAAATTTACGCAGAGGCGGGAAAATACGCGGAAGCAATGGCTGACGTCGCCGTGATCTTTGAAATCTCACCCAACAAAGCGGGCTCGTACAACCACCGATGCTGGATACGCGCTATCGCGGGCCAGGAACTGGATCTGGCGCTGGACGACTGCAACAAATCGCTGGAACTTCATCCGAACGATGCGGCCACGTTGGATTCAAGAGGACTGGCCAATTACAAAGCAGGGCATTTGCAAGATGCATTAGCCGACTACGGCGCTGCGGTTTCCAAGGACAGCAATTTTGCAGATGCGCTGTATATGCGCGGCATAGTCTAGCGAAAGCTGGGCGACACGGCGACCGGCGATGCGGACATGGCAAAGGCCATTCGGGAATATGCGATTTTGCCTGGCCTCACAACTGCGCGCGGCGTAACGCCGTAGCCTCGCCGAAGAGTAGCGAATTATTTTCGATACAATTTCCCACCCGTCATTGGCTGCGCCACGCCGGTCGTTGTCGGCAGACTTAGCGGCAGCCCCTTCACCGAACGCACCGCCAGATAGGCGAACGCTTCGGCTTCGATGAAATCGCCGTTCCATCCGACATCTTCGGCGGACAACACTGGCGCGTTCACGCGTGAGCGCAGGTTGTTCATCAACACCGGATTGTGACGGCCGCCGCCACAGACGATCCATGTCGTCGGCATGTCCGCGAAATGCTCGCGAGCCTTCGCGATAGACGCAGCCGTGAAAGCGGTAAGTGTCGCGGCGCCGTCTTCCGGCGACAGGCCTTCCACTGCTTCCGCACCGAAATCCAGACGGTCGAGCGATTTCGGTGGCACTTTTGCGAAGAAAGAATTGTTCAGCATCCTGGTCAGCGCGGCATCGTTCACGCGGCCTTTGCCGGCCAGCGCGCCGCCCTCATCGACCGGCTTCTTTGTGTGGCTCATCGCCCAATCGTCTATCGGCGCATTGCCGGGGCCGGTGTCGAAGGCCAGCACGTCGCCGCCATTGATATAGGTGACGTTCGCAACGCCGCCGATATTCACGAAGACCAGCGGCGGTTCGAGCTTTGCCTTTTTGGAATTGCGCGCCAGCACGGCGTGATAAAGCGGCACCAGTGGCGCGCCCTGCCCGCCCGCCTTCACATCCGCTGAGCGGAAATCGTTGACGACATCGATGCCGGTGAGTTTTGCAAGCAGCGCGCCGTCGCCGATCTGCCAGGTCCAGCGCTGCGCCGGGCGGTGCAGAATGGTCTGGCCGTGGAAACCGATCAACGAAACGTCCTGCGCGCGAAGGCCCGCTTTCTTGAGCAACGCCTTCACCGCATCGGCATGGGCTTCGGTCACGCGCTGTTCGGCGTCGCGGATGGCATAAGGCACGGGCGCCCCGGCGGCGACGCCCTTCGCTTCCTCCAGCGCCGCGCGCAGCATGGCACGCGTTTCGGCATCGTAGGGAAGCATCAGCGCCGGGCCGGGCACGGCGATATCCACGCCGTCCGTCTCCAAAAGCGCCGCATCGACGCCATCCAGCGACGTGCCGCTCATCAATCCGATGACTTTTTGAACTTCCGCCATTCGTGCTACACGCTCTAAAATTCTGTCATCGCCCGGCTTGTCCGGGTGACCCAATTTTCTTGCAGTAGAAGGGAAAATGGGTTGCCCGGACAAGCCGGGCAATGACGATTAAAGAGATTGTTTGGATAGACCGAGATCGTCATGGCAGCCCACCGTTTCAAATCCGATTTCCTCCGCACCTTCGTGGAGCGCGGCGCTTATTACGACTGCTCGGCGCCGGAAGATCTGGACGCGCTCTTCCAGAAGGAGCGCGTGACGGCCTATATCGGCTTCGACTGCACGGCCTCGTCCATGCATATCGGCAATCTGGTGCAGTTGATGACCTTGCGCCGCCTGCAGCAGGCGGGGCATCGGCCCATTCTTCTGATGGGTGGTGGCACGACCAAGGCGGGCGATCCGTCCGGCAAGGACGAGACACGGCTGATCCTGACGCCGCAGAAGATCGAAGAGAACAAGCAAAGCATGGTCGCGGGCGTGCGCCATCTGCTGAAATTCGGCGACGGACCGACCGATGCGCTGATGGTCGATAACGCCGAGTGGCTCGACAAGCTCGAATACATTTCGTTCCTGCGCGAAGTCGGCAAGCATTTCTCGGTCAACCGCATGCTGACGATGGACAGCGTGAAACTGCGCCTCGATCGCGAGCAGCCGCTGAGCTTCCTTGAATTCAACTACTCCCTGATGCAGGCATACGATTTCGTCGAACTATACACGCGTTACGGCTGCCGCCTGCAATCGTCCGGTTCGGATCAATGGGGCAATGTCGTCAGCGGCATCGAGCTTGGCCGGCGCATGGAGAATGTGCAGTTGTTCGGCTTGACCACGCCGCTCATCACAACGTCATCGGGCGC
>DATCFN010000417.1:0-14418 GCA_036509475.1 Rhizomicrobium sp.
ATCTTGCCGCGTTTCTTCCCGTGCTTCGCACCAACAACGCGAAGCTCCGCCAATGGCAATCCCGGATCGGGACGTGATTAAGAAATGCGATGTCAAAGCGGGACGCCTGTTCCACGCCGAGACGTTCAGCACTCCACGCCGGAAAGCAGAACCAGGAAAACATAGCGAAAAGCGCGTTTTCCAGAATGCTTAATCATGGCGCGAGGGCGGTCGCATTGGCGCGACTGATGCACCTGCATCCACTGCCGAACAGCTTGCCCCGAGTCTGCCGTGACGATTCACGAAAACTTCGCCGCAGTTCCCAGCCGCGCCTTCGATGGCGTCAGCGAAGCCATTGAGGCCGGTTATGTGCATAGCGTTGCCAAGCGGGCGCTCGACCTCGTCCTGGCCATTCCGGCCCTCGTTCTTCTGTCGCCGCTCCTCGCCCTTCTCGCCGTCCTGATCCGCACGGGCTCGGAAGGGCCCGCGGTCTTTCGCCAGACGCGCCTCGGCCTCTATGGCGCACCCTTTCAAATTTTGAAATTCCGCACGATGAACGTGCTCGAAAATGGTCCGGTTATCGAGCAGGCCTCGCAGAACGACGCGCGCGTGACCAAAGTCGGCCGCTGGATGCGCCGTCTCAGCCTCGACGAACTGCCGCAACTCATCAACGTCGTGAACGGAGACATGTCGCTGATCGGGCCGCGGCCGCACGCCTTGGCGCATGACCGCTATTACGGCCGCTTGATTGACGGCTACGATCTTCGCCAGATGGTGAAGCCTGGCATCTCCGGATGGGCGCAGGTGCATGGTCATCGCGGCGCGACCCAGACGATATCGAGGATGCGCGAGCGCCTTGCCTATGACGTCTGGTATTCGCGCAACGCGACCTTCATGCTCGATGTCAAAATTGTTTTGAGCACGATCAAGGAGATCGCCGGCCAAAGGAATGCATATTGATGCAAACCGCCGCGCAACGATCCTATGAACGCCGCGATCCCGACCGTATCTACGCCGAAGTGGTCGTTGGCGGCATTCGCACGGCATGTCTTTCGCGCGCGCAGATGACCCGCCTGATGGTCGGCGATTGCCTTGCAGCACGCGGCGGCCGGCGCAGCGCCAAGCTGGTTTTCGCGTCCAACGGTCACGCCATCGCCACGGCGCGCAACAATGCGGGCTTTCGCAGGAATTTCGAAGCCGCTGATATCGTCCACGCCGACGGGCAGCCTGTCGTGGTGGCGTCCAGATTGATGACCGCGACGCCGATACCGGAACGTACCGCCACCACCGACTTCATTCACGACGCCGCCGGTATGGCGCGCACGCATGGCCTTCGTTTTTTCCTGTTCGGCTCGACGGAAGAAGTGAATGCCCGTTGCGCCGAGCGTCTGCGCGAAATCTATCCCGGCCTGAAAATCGTCGGCCGCAGGGACGGCTATTTCTCGCCGGAGCAGGAAGACGAGATCGTGGACGAGATCAACGCGGCGGATGCCGATGTGGTCTGGGTCGCGCTGGGCGTGCCGAAGGAATACGACTTTTGTCTGCGCCATAAGGATCGGCTGAAGGCAGGCTGGGTGGTGACAGCCGGCGGCTGCTTCAATTTCGTGACCGGCCACTATCGCCGCGCGCCGAAATGGATACAGGCGGCCAGCCTGGAGTGGGCCTATCGGCTATGGCGCGAGCCAAAACGCCTCTGGCGGCGCTATGTGCTGACCAACCCGATTGCGCTGTTTACGATTTTGACACGCACGGCGTCCTACACAGGCCTGCTGGGCCATGCGCCTGCAGAGGCCGCAAAGGGTGCCAGCCAGAAGGCCGGATGAGCGATGCAGCATCCCTGACCGGAACGGCAAAGACGGCGCGCGAGAACGTCGTCCTGATGCCGCTTGAGTCGGCGCCAAGTGTGGTTGTCGCCATTCCAACCTTCCGCCGCCCCGAAAGTCTTCTTCATTTGTTGCGCGCGCTCGAACTGCTCCACACAACGGCGAATGTGACCGTTCTGGTGGCCGACAACGATGGTGAGACACGCGAAGGTTTTGATCTGTGCGCGGCTTTGCGCTTGACCGGCTATCGCTGGCTCCTGGATTCCATTGTCGTTCCCGAACGCGGCATCGCGCAGGTGCGCAACGCCCTCGTCGCGCGCATCCTCACCCGGCACCCTTGCGATTTCGTGGCGATGATCGATGACGACGAATGGCCGGCGCCCGAATGGCTCGATGAATTCCTGCGCGTGCAAAAGCAAACAGGCGCCGATGCGCTGCAGGGCACCATCAAACGCGTCTTTGAAAAAGATCCGGGCGGTTGGACCGTGCATTGCGACGGCGTGTCCGACGCGGCAGCGCCGACCGGCCCCATCGCCATGCTGCAGGGCGCGGGCAATCTGCTGGTGCGGCGTGACTGCCTGGAGAGGCTGCAAGCGCCGTGGTTCGATCCCGCGTTCGGCGCGACAGGCGGTGAAGATGCCGACTTCCTCGTGCGCATCAAGGCGCAGGGTGCGCGTTTCGCATGGGCGCATGAAGCTTTGGCCTATGACCGCGTGCCGCCGTCACGCGCCAACCTGAAATGGGCGCTGAAGCGTGCTTACAGCACCGGCAATTCGGACATGCGCGTTTTCCTGAAGCACCGCCCGAGCCGCTCCGCAAAAATCGAACAGGGCGCGCGTATCGTAGGCGCTCTCTTGCTGAGTCCTCCGCTATTCCTGCTTTTGATGGCAGATCGCAATCGGCGCGTGAAGCCTCTGCGCAAGCTTTATCGTGCATTCGGAAAGATCGCAGCCATAGGTGGGCGCCACTATAACGAATATTCGGTGATTCA
Organism: Rhizomicrobium sp.; assembly: GCA_036509475.1. Lineage (GTDB taxonomy): Bacteria > Pseudomonadota > Alphaproteobacteria > Micropepsales > Micropepsaceae > Rhizomicrobium. Next base: position 2,794 of record DATCFN010000417.1, read on the forward strand.
TGGCCGGTAACGAACCCACGCAGAATATCGAAGCGCCGCTCTTCAGCGTTATCATTCCGGTCTATAACCGCGCGCGCGTTCTGGCGCGGGCCGTTCAATCCGTTCAGGCGCAAAGCTGTCAGGATTTCGAGATCGTCATTATCGACGACGGCTCCAACGATAATCCGCGGGCCGTGATCGCGGCGATCGACGATCCGCGTATTCGCATCATCCGCCAGGACAACAGAGGCGGCGGCGCCGCGCGCAATCATGGTTTCGATGCCGCGCGTGGACGCTTCGTGGCGCTGCTCGATTCCGACGACCGTTTCCTGCCGCAGCACCTGGAAAATATGCGCCACCTGCTCGAACACAACAGCGGCGTCGTCGGCTATGCGAAGATGGTGGTGGATCGCGGCAACGGTGTGACGTTGCTGAAGCCGCCGCGGGCGATCCACACTGGCGAACACATGGCGGATTATCTTCTGTGCGATCGCGGCTTCGTGCCCACCATTACGCTTGTGCTGGAACGCGAAACCGCCAAGCGCGTGCGCTACGGCGAAGGCTGGCGCGCCGCGGAAGATACGGATTTCGCAATTCGCCTTTTCCTCGACGGATGCCGTTTCGAAATGATTGAGGAGCCGGGCGCCGTCTGGGACGACAGCTACGATCCCGATCGAACCTCCGCCGGACGCAAGGGCGCAAGACTGATTCCGTGGCTGGATCAGATGAAACCGCAAATCCCGGCGAAAGCGTTTTACGGCTGCCGCGGTTGGGCGATTGCCAAGGGTGTCGTGGCGGACAATCCGCTGCGCGCGTTGCGGTTCTATTTGTCCGCCGTCCTGCGCGGCTGCTATCGCCCGCGTTTGGCGGCTATTGTCTTCTTGCAGATATTCCTCCCGGACTCTTTCTACCGGCGCATCGCCGACCGCGCGATTCCGCTTGTCGCGCGCACCAACACCACTGCGCAGCAACAGCCATGCTGACGCGGCGCTTGCTGCTGGCGCAGATGGCGGCCAGCGGTGCCGCGAGCAGCCTTCGTCCCAGCATCCTCGGCACAACCGACGGGTACTTGCGCAATCTCGCCGCCGCGCGCGGCATCCTCTATGGCTGCGCCGCGGCCACCTACGAATTGCGGGACGCAGCTTTCGCGAAAATTCTCGCCTGTGAATCCGGCATCCTGGTTGCGGAATATGAGATGAAGCGGAGCGACATCGAGACCGCGCGTGGCGTATACGATTTCTCCGCCAGCGATGCGCTGCTCGCTTACGCGCATGCGAACACGATGAAATTCCGCGGCCACACGCTCGTCTGGTATCTGAAAAATCCGCTGTGGCTCGAAGACGCGCTGCAGGCGCCGAACGCCGAAAGGCTGCTGACCGACTACATCTCTGCGGTGGCCGGACGTTACCGCGGCCGCATGCATTCCTGGGATGTCGTCAACGAAGCGATCAAGCCGGAATATGGCCGCGCGGACGGGCTGCGGGAGACGATCTGGCTCAAGCGCTTTGGGCCATCCTATATCGACATCGCGTTTCACGCTGCGCGCGCCGCCGACCCCGACGCACTTCTCGTCTATAACGATTATGGATTTGAAATGGGCGCGCCGGCGAACGACCGGATGCGCGCAGCAACGCTGAATTTCCTCGAAGCTGCGCTCGCGCGTGGCGTACCCATTCAGGCACTGGGCGTTCAAGGCCATGTGTCCGCCTTTGAAACGCCGGTGGATCAGAAGAAGCTCGGCGCTTTTCTCGCCGCCGTTCAGGCGATGGGTTTGAAGATTCTCGTCACGGAGCATGACGTCGATGACAGCCATGGCCCGCTGGACATTGCCACCCGCGACAATGCCGTCGCCGATGCCAGCCGCAGATTTCTGGATGTGATGCTGGACAACCCGGCCACCATCGCCGTTCTGACATGGGGCCTATCCGACAAATTCATCGACCCGCCGGGCTGGCGCGACCGGTTGATCGGCCGTTTTCCCCGGCAGCTTCCGTATGATTCCGACTACCGGCGCAAGCCGATGTGGAGCGCTATAGCGCGGGCGCTTTCCTGAGCCACAACGCCAACATTTCCCAAATCGAGACAATTTCGGCGCCGCGGACGAACGGCCACCGCATCTGTTCACCGATGATTGACGGCCAGACGCGATACTCCCGGCATGGCGATCAAGGTTCTTCTCGCGACGACGGTGGGCTGGCCATCTGCGGGCCGGTTGGCGGGAGCGTTCGTCACCGCCGGCTGTACGGTGGACGCGATCCTGCCCTCCGGCCATCCGGCGGCTGAGAGCCGTTACTTCGCGCATCGCCATTTTTACCGCGCATTGGCGGGCAGTCCTTCGTTTCGCGAGGCGCTGAAGGCCGCACAGTATGACCTGATCGTTCCGCTGGACGATCGTGCCGTTTGTTTGCTGCTGGATTTGCATGCCAACGCGACGCCGGGCATCGCGTCTTCAATCGAGCGCTCGCTTGGTGGTATCGGCGCTTACGGAAATCTCATGTCGCGTGCCGGCTTCATCGATAGCGCCCGCGCCGCCGACATCTGCGCGCCCCAAACCCGCGCCGTGGCATCGCAACAAGATTTGGAAGACGCACTGGGCGATATCGGCTTTCCGGCGGTGCTGAAGGCGGACCTGACCTGGGGCGGCGATGGCGTGGTCATCGCGCATGACCGCGAGCAGGCGCTCGCCGCTTTTCATCACCTGAGCGATCCGCCGCCGCGCCTGCGCAGTTTGGTGCGCGCCATCAAGCGATCCGACGCGCATTATCTTCTGGCCGCCTTGCACGCCAAACCCGGTGTCATCAGCATTCAGCAATTCGTCCCCGGCGTGCTGGTCACGACATCGATGGCGTGCTGGCAAGGCAGAGTGCTGGCCGCCAATCATCTGGAAGTCGTGGTCGCACAAGGCGCGACCGGGCCAGCCAGCGTGGTGCGGCGTATCGACAATTCGCAGATGGATACGGCCGCCGCCAACCTCGCCGCCCGCTTCGCTTTGTCCGGGCTGCACGGGTTGGACTACGTCCGCGATGCGCGGGGCCAAGTTCATCTGATCGAGATAAACCCGCGCGCGCCACAATCCTCGCATCTGAATTTCGGGGCCGGTCATGATCTGGCGGCGGCTTTGGCGCGGGCCGCGGGTGCCCAGGCGTTCCCGCCGCGCTCAATGATGGCGACGGACACGGTCGCGCTGTTTCCGCAGGAATGGATGCGCGATCCGGCGAGCCCATACCTCAAATCGGCCTATCACGACGTGCCCTGGGATGACCCGGCGCTGATCCGGGCGTGGCTGACGTCTATCCAATCCCATCCCGCAAGGCGGGAATGGGACCGATTCCAAGCCGGTAGCGACGAACGGATCCAGGCGGGACCGGCAGGAGCCACCGCACCCTAGGCGGTTGAGCCGCCTCGGAAAATGACGGTCTAAATTTCATTAACCATTCCGCAGTGGCTGGCGGGTTAAATCTTCTTGTCAGGCTTCAAAAAGGTGCGGGCCCGCGCCGTTTCGGAGCATCACGGCGACTAGAGGCGATGGCGTTTCAAGGCACCACAGCGGCCGGGACGTCCGCAGGCGATGCGGACGGCACGTTCCAGTTCAGCTTTAGCGATCTTGTTCGCGTGGCGGCGGCGCGCGCGACGCTGATTCTGGGCGTCGCGACCCTCATCGTCGTACTCACCATCGTCGCGCTGTTGCTCTGGCCCACGACCTATTCCGCCGCCACCGTCGTCATGCTGGAGCAGCGCACGAACAATGTCGCGCAAACGAGCGAAGTCTTGTCCGCGCAGCCCAGCGATCCGGCATCGGTTCAAAACCAGATTCAGATCCTCACCTCGCGCGATATCGCAGCGCAGGTCATTGCCAATCTGCGCCTCTACGAAGATCCGGAATTCGCCAGTCCCAACATGATCACCGGCGCCATGCCGACCGCCGATCAGATGATCGACGGATTCCTGCGCCGGTTGACCGTGGAAGCGAACGGCCTTTCGACGTCTCTGACCATCACCTTTAAATCCGGCGATCCGCAAAAGGCCGCGCAAATCGCCAACGCCATCGCCGACGCCTATCTGCAGGATCAGGTGAACGTGGAGAACCAGGCGGCGCGCAGTACGACCGACTGGCTGATCGCGCGCGTCCACACGCTGGCGCGTCAGGTGCAGAACGCCGAATCGGCAGTTCAGGAATACAAAGCGACGAACGGCTTGAACGACACCGGCGACGGTACCTCGCTGGTCGATCAGCAGATGATCGGCGTAAGCGCCGCGCTCGTCGCCGCCAAATCCGATCTGGCGCAGAAACAAGCGACCTCCGGCCATATCAATGCGATGCTCCAGTCCGGGCAGGTCGACGGCGTTTCGCAGGTTGTCGCCTCGCCGCTGATCGTGCAGCTGCGCACGCAGGAAGCCGACATCCTGCAAAAGGAAGCCGAGCTTTCGACGCGCTATGGGCCGCGCAATCCCAAGATCATCGACATCGAATCGCAGAAAGAAAATCTGGAGGCGAAGGTCGCGCAGGAAGCCCAGCGCATCGGCGGCTCCGTTGCCAACGATGTTTCGGTGTCGCGCGCCAATGTAGGGTCGCTGCAATACAGCCTCGACCAGCTTGAGAAGAAGTCGACCTCGCAAGGCCTGACGCGCGTGCGGCTCAGGGCGCTCGAAGCCAATGCGACGTCTACGCGCACCATGTATGAAGCCTTCGTCACGCGTCTGCGCGAGGCGCAGGGCGGCATCGAATTTCCCGACGCACGGATCATTTCGCACGCCTCCGCTCCGGCATCGCCGACGTCGCCCAAGCGCACGATGATCGCCGCCGCGTCCGTCCCGGCGGGACTTCTGATCGGCCTGTTGTGCGCGCTGATCGCCGAGCGCGTCAGCCCAGCGATGCAATATCGCCCCGTGCCGGTGCGCGCGCCCGTCTACGCGGCGCAGCCGGCACCCGATCCTCTGCGCGGTGCGCCAGTGCTTGGCGACATTCCCGACTATGCGGCGCTGCGTGCCGCCGATCTGGTGATCGACCGTCCCGCCGAGGATTACGCTCGCGCCGTCGATGCGCTGCTGGCACAGATCGTTCCGCAAATGCGCGGGCGCGGGAAAGTCATTTCCCTCACGGCCCCGGACTATAATGAAGGCCGCACGGCACTGGCCACAGCGCTGGCGCGCGCCGCAACGCAGCGCGGCTTTCGCGCCATCGTGATCGACGGCGATTTTCAGTTTCCGCGCGCCGCTATCGCGATGGGCCTGCCGCCGTTGCAGCACGGACTTCAGGATGTGCTGTCCGGCACCGCGCCGCTCAGCCAGAGTCTCTCGCGCGATCCGCGATCGTCGGCATTGTTGCTGTCGCCCACAGCGATGCAGGCGCCGAACGCTTCCTTCCTCAACGCGCTGCCGCAACTCGTCACTTATTTGCGCCAGACGTTCGATCTGGTAATTGTCGATTGCCCGCAGCCGACGCAACCAAATGCGGCCCGCTACTTCCTGCCGCTTAGCGATGCCGCGCTCCTGTTGGTGCGCTGGCAGGCGACGCCGCGCGCCAGTGTTTCGCGGACACTGGACACCTTGGCCGCGATGCGCGTTCCCGCCGCCGGAATCGTATTCGCGCGCTGAGGCGATCTGCAAAATCCGCGCATGTCCGCGCCATAAGGCGCTGGCCGGAACCGCCCGATCCACTATAGTCGCGGCCATGAAACGCGACCCTTCCGCGCCTTCTGGCGCCGTTCACCGCAGACATATCGACAGCAAGGTCCTCGCCGGAAACGCGCTCGGCGATCCGGCGCATCGCATGATCGACATCTATGTGCCGCATGGCCATGACGGCGGCGGGCTGCCGCTGCTCGTCGATATCGTGGGCTTCACCGCCGGCGGCCCCGCGCATACCAACTGGAAGAACTTCGGCGAGAACATGCCCGAACGTCTGGACCGGCTGATCGCAAGCGGCGCGATGCCGCCCTGCATGGTCGCCTTTCCCGATTGCTTCACCCGGCTGGGCGGCAACCAGTATATCAACAGCGCGGGCACCGGCCGCTGGGACGACTTTCTTTTGCAGGAGGCCGTGCCGTTCGTCGAGAAGACGTTTGGCTGCGGCGGCGCGGGCAAGCGCGGCATCTTCGGCAAAAGCTCCGGCGGTTATGGCGCGATGATCCATGCCTTGCTGCATGGCGATTTCTGGTCCGCCGCCGCGGTCCATTCCGGCGACATGGGTTTCGACCTGATGTATCGCCATGAGATGCCGGTCGTGCTGCGCGCCCTCGCCGCCCACAATTACGATGCGAAAGCGTGGCTGGAGAAATTCGCCGCCGCGCCGAAGACCAAGGATTCCGACATCCACATCATTATGATGCTGTGCCAGGCCGCGAGTTTCGATCCCGATCCGGCCGATCCCAAAAAGATTCGCCTGCCGGTCGACAGCCAAACCTGCGAGTTCATCGCGGATCGCTGGCAGAACTGGCTGGCCTGGGATCCGCTGACGCTGGTGGAAAGTCACGCCGCCGATCTGAAAAAGCTGAAAATGCTCTACATCGATTGCGGCGACGTCGATCAATACAATCTTGTCTATGGCGCGCGGCGCATGCACCGGGCACTGGATCGCCTGGGCATCGCGCATGTCTACGACGAATTTCCCGACAATCATTCGTCGGTGGATTATCGCATGGATATCAGCCTCCCCCTGCTTGCAAAGGCCCTTTCGCAATGATCGACACCGCCCGCCTGAAAAAGTTTGCCGAACGGCATTGGGACGAATCCATTCTGCCGTCGATCACCGAATATATCCGCATCCCCAACAAGTCGCCGGCCTTCGATCCGCAATGGGTCGAGCATGGCTTTATGGAAAAGGCCGTCGCGCTGATGGAGAAATGGGCGCGCGAGAAAATCGCGGCGCTCAAGGGCGCGACGCTGGAAGTGGTGCGTCTTGAAGGCCGCACGCCGCTGATCTTCATCGACCTGCCCGGCAACAACGACGATTGCGTTTTGCTCTACGGCCATCTCGACAAGCAGCCGGAGATGAAAGGCTGGCATGAAGGCTTCGGCCCATGGGAGCCGCGCCTCGAAGGCGACCGGCTTTACGGGCGCGGCGCCGCCGACGATGGCTATGCGATCTATGCCTCGGTCACGGCGCTCTTGGCGCTGCACGATCAGGACATTCCGCGCGCGCGCTGTGTCATCCTGATCGAGGCTGGTGAAGAATCCGGCAGTCCCGATCTTCCGGCCTATATCGACCATCTTTCCGATCGTCTCGGCCAGCCGTCGCTGGTGGTGTGCCTGGATTCCGGTTGCGGCAATTACGATCAGCTTTGGCTGACCACCTCGCTGCGCGGCATCGCGATGGGAAATCTCAGCGTGCGCGTGTTGACCGAAGGCGTTCATTCCGGCGACGCGTCCGGCATCGTGCCGTCGTCCTTCCGCATCGCGCGCCAGCTTCTGTCGCGCGTCGAGGACGAAGCCACCGGCGCGATCCGCCTGCAGGACCTTTATGCGCAGGTGCCGCCGCAGCGCATCGAACAGGCCAAACAGGCCGCGAAGATTCTCGGCCCCGAAATTTTCAGCAAGCTGCCTTTCGCGGGCGCGACGCGGCCGATCTCCGAAGATTTGACCGAGCTGGTTTTGAACCGCACCTGGCGGCCGCAACTGGCGATCACCGCGATGGACGGTTATCCGGCGCCGGAAAACGGCGGCAATGTTTTGCTGCCCTACAGCACGGTGAAACTGTCCTTCCGCCTGCCGCCGACCTTGGACGCCGGCAAAGCCACCGCGCTCATCAAGCGCACGCTGGAATCCGATCCGCCTTACGGTGCCGAAGTCGAGTTCGACGCCGAGGACGGACAATCCGGCTGGGAAGCGCCCGCGCTTTCGCCGTGGCTGGAGAAATCGATTTCCGCCGCGTCGCAAATGGCGTTCGGCAAACCCGCCGCCTATATGGGCGAAGGCGGCAGTATTCCGTTCATGGCGATGCTGGGCGCGAAATTCCCCAAGACGCAATTCGTCATCACCGGCGTGCTCGGCCCGCATTCCAACGCCCACGGTCCCAACGAATTCCTCGACATCCCGACCGCCAAGCGCGTGACGGCGGCGATCGCGCAGATCGTCGCCGACCATTTCACGCGCGATCGCGGCTGAGGTCTTCGCCGCGCGTTCCAGCGCCGCGGCTTCGGCCACCATTTGCGCTGCCGCGAAGCGCAGGCGCGCGATGACATCGCGGGCGCGGGCACGCATCGCGCGTACCGCCGCGCTGCGCAGGCCGGTCACGAGCCGGTTGCGATTGCCCCGCGGTGCGCCTCGGCGTTTTTTTTGCGAATTGCCCACTTCCGAATTGAACGTCGGCTTTTGCCATCGCATTTGGCGCGTTCATGTTTCGGAATTGAACCTCGGTTCTTCGCAAGGCGATTTGTCCTCCCAGTCTTTGGAATTGTAGCTGTCCAGCGTGGGGCCACTGCGCACCATGGTGCGCGGGCGGCGGCGCGGCACGAATCCCGCGTTGAGTTTGGCGCTCGCCAGACGCTGGCGGGTTTCGGCATCGGCGAGACGCGCGATGGCGCCTGCGGTCTGCGCCGAGGCCGCCGCCAGTTTCGCCGCCGTCGCGGCCGCCGCGGTGCGCAGGCCCGGCGGCTGGTCGGCGTCACGCATCATTGCCGCGCAATCGGCGATCAGCGCCTGACATTCGCCAAGTCCGGCGCGCAGCCGCTGGTTGGCGGGCACCAGATCGTCCGCGACAACGTCGCGAAGTTCTCCGCCAGCGGCGGAAGAATGGGCCGGGGCATCTCCGGCAGAGCCATGTTCTTCTCTCATGATGAGAACATAAACAGGACAAACGTCCCTGTAAAGCTATAAATACCTATTCTGTCGCCAAATGAGGTAAATTTGCCACAGGCTAGTCGACGGCGTTGCGCACCGCGCGGGCGGGCGCGGCGCCAGCGGGAATTGTCGCTGCGCCACCGGCATGCACAATCGCGCGCGGCAAAGACCGCACGGCTGGGAGAGAATAATGACATCACGGAAAATCTGCGCCGCGTTTGCGGCTGTCCTTCTGGCCGGCGTGGCAACGGCAAGTTTCGCGGCAGACAAGCCCATCTATGGCGTGTGGGGTTTCGATTCCGCCGGCATGGATAAAGCGACCAAGCCCGGCGACAATTTTTTCCGCTACGCCAGCGGCACATGGCTCGACAGCCACACCATCCCCGCCGACAAATCCGCCGTCACGTTGCGGCTGGAGATGACGGACCGCACCGAAGCGCGGCTGCACGACATGATGGAGGCGGCGGCAAAAGCCGCGCCGCATCAGCCGACTGACCTCGAAGGCAAGGTCGGCGCTTTCTACAAGGCATTCATGGACGAGGCGCGCGTGAACGCGCTGGGCGTCAAGGCCATCGCGCCGGAGCTTGACGCGCTGCGGGCCGCCAAATCGCGCGACGACCTTACCGCGCTGATGGGGCGCACCAATGCGGATTTCGAAAGCGCGCTTTTCAACGTCAACATCGACGTCGATCTGAAAGACCCCAAGCGCTACGCCATCTATCTGTCCCAGAACGGGCTCGGTCTTCCCGACCGCGACTATTATCTGAAGCCCGAATTCGCCAAGCAGAAGGCTGCCTATCAGGCCTATGTCGCGCAGATTTTGAAACTTGCCGGCTGGGCCGATGCCGATGCCCGCGCCAAGGACACGGTCGATTTCGAAACCAAAATCGCGGCCGTGAGCTGGACCAAGGTGCAGGACCGCGATCTCAACGCCGTCTACAATCCCATGACCATCGAGGATTTGGGCAAGTTCGCGCCGGGCATGGATTGGGAAGGCTTCATGGCCGCCGCCGGTCTGGGCAATACCACCCATGTCATCGTCGCGGAAAAATCCGCCTTCCCGAAACTCGCCGCGCTTTACGGCACCACGCCGGTCGCCACGATCAAGGCGTGGCAGGCGTTCCATATCGCGGACAACGCCGCGCCCTATCTCTCCAAGCCCTTTACCGACGCCTATTTCGACATGCACGACAAGACGCTGGCGGGACAGCAGCAGGAACGCGTGCGCTGGAAACGCGCCGTCACCGCGGTGAGCGGCGACGATTTCGGCGTCGGCGACCGCTTCGGCACGTTCGGCACGATGGGTTTCGGCGTCGGCCAACTCTACACGGCGAAATATTTCGGACCGGAGGCGAAAGCGAAAATCGAGGCGCTGGTTCACAACCTCCTCGCGGCCTATCGCGTGCGGCTTCAGAATCTCGACTGGATGGGTGCGGCGACAAAAGCCGAAGCGATCAAGAAGCTGGACACCTACACGATCAAGGTCGGCTATCCCGACCATTCGCGCGATTATTCCAAACTCGTCATCACCGATGACGATCTCGCCGGCGACGTGCGCCGCGCCGGCGCGGACGATTGGGCTTTCTACGTGAACCGCATTGGCGGGCCGGTCGATCGCGGCGACTGGTCGATGACGCCGCAAACCAATGACGCCTATAATGGGAGCTTGCGCGACATCGTCTTTCCCGCCGGCATCCTGCAGCCGCCGGTGTTCGACGCCAATGCCGACATGGCGATCAACTATGGCGGGGCGGGCGCCATCATCGGTCACGAGCTGACGCATGGCTTCGACGATCAGGGCCGCAAGATCGACGCCGAAGGCCGCCTGCGCGACTGGTGGACGAAAGACGATGCCGCGAAGTTCGAGGTGCGCGCGAAAATGCTGGGCGCGCAATATTCATCCTTCGAGCCGGTGCCCGGCGCGCATGTGAACGGCGATCTGACGATGGGCGAGAACATCGCCGATCTCGGCGGGCTAACTTTGGCGCTCGACGCCTATCACGCCTCGCTCGATGGCAAACCCGCACCGGTGATCGACGGGCTGACCGGCGACCAGCGCGTCTTCCTCGGCTGGGCGCAGGCCTGGCGCGGCAAGGTGAGCGACGACTATGTGAGGAAACAGGTGGTCAGCGATCCGCACAGCCCGCGCCAATTCCGCGTCAACGGCGTCGTCCACAATATCGATGCGTGGTACGCGGCGTTCGGCGTGAAGCCCGGCGACAAGCTCTATGTCGCGCCGGACAAGCGCGTTCACATCTGGTAGCGCGCCGGGAACTTTCGATTTTGGGAGAGTGAGCGGACACCTAATACGGGGTGTCGAAGGGGCTGGGGCGTACCGGATCAGACGTCCGCTCGGGGTAATAATGTGCCAGCCCAAAATCGGTTCCGGCGGATTCGAAAAAAACGGCGCGGGCGCGAAAATAATTTTTGGGCGCGCCGGGATGCCGGTAATCCGGTCATTTCCCGCCCGAAAGTTCCCGCTATTACTTCTTGTCGGCTTTGTTGCGACGGCTTTTGAAAAAGGCTTCGACGATGCCGAACAGGCCCGCGCCCGCCAGCGCGACGATGGACGTGTCCTTGGCCAATGCGCCGAGCAAAAGGCCCAATGCTTCCTCACCTAGGGCACGGGCTGGCTTTTTGCGCGGCGTGCGCAGTAGCACGCTCAGACACCAGACGAGCGGGCCGAAGAGAAGGACAAAGGCGGTCAGCGCAGCCGCACCCGGAACGCCGAGTTTGACGACCAACGCACTATCGATGGCCATGCCCAAATAGGCGACGCCCGTGCAAACCACCGCGATCGCCATCAGAAGTGCCACGGCCCCAGCCGCCGCGCGCATGATCATGTGATTATCGGCGCAGGAAAATCGC
>DATCFN010000418.1:0-2513 GCA_036509475.1 Rhizomicrobium sp.
CGCAAGCGCGGCAAGCTGCACGAGTTCAATCAATTAACGCGTGGCTCCGCAAACACCAGCTTTCTGCCAAACCAAACCGTTCCGGGCGCCGTGCGTTATGTTGTGGTCGTTGATTCCGACACACGCCTGCCGCGGGATGCCGTCAGACGCCTCGTCGGCAAGATGGCGCACCCGCTCAATCAGCCGACCTTTGATGCGGATCTTCAACGTGTGATTGATGGCTACGCAATCTTGCAGCCGCGTGTCACGCCTGCGTTGCCGACCGGATCAGACGGCTCGCTGTTCCAGACCATCTTCTCTGGCACCAGCGGCATGGATCCATATGCATGCGCGGTATCCGACCTGTACCAGGACCTGTTCGGCGAAGGCTCCTATTGCGGCAAGGGGATTTACGACATCGATGCCTTTGAGGCAGCCCTTGCGGGTAGAATTCCCGAGAACACGTTGCTCAGTCATGATTTGCTGGAGGGCATTTTCGCGCGCGCCGGCTTAGTGTCCGATATCGAACTGATCGACGAATTTCCCGCGAAATACGGCACGGCGCTGGCGCGTCAGCACCGCTGGGTGCGCGGCGATTGGCAGTTGCTGCCCTGGATATTCGGCCGCCGGAAGGTCGATCAGGGAACGCCTCGCGCCGCCGCCATGCCGCTCGTCGGCCGGTGGAAGATGATCGACAATCTGCGGCGTTCGCTCTCAGCGCCGGGAGCCTTTGCGGCATTGATAGGCGGATTTCTATTGCCGCCGTATGAAGCCGTAGCGTGGACCTTCTTTGTGGTTGGCGCGATCGCGCTCCCGGCCACCATACCGGTGCTCACTGGCCTCATTCCGCGCCGGTCCGGCCTTTCAATGCGGGTCCATGCGCGCGTTATCGGCGCGGATTTCAAGTTGGCTGCGTCACAGGTTCTGCTGCTCGTTGCGTTTTTGCCTCAATATGCCTGGGTCATGTCCGACGCCATTTTGCGAACGCTGTTTCGCCTCGGCGTGTCGCATCGCAACTTGCTGGAATGGGCCACGGCGGCACAAGTGGATCTGCGTCCCAGGCTCGATGTTGCTGGTTCGTACCGGCGCATGATGGGCGGTGTGGGCCTTGCCGTTTTCACCTGCGTGCTCTGCGCCAGCGCGGCGCCCGCAGACTTGTTCCTGGCAATACCGTTCGTCGCACTTTGGCTCGCGGCGCCCGCCATCGCGCGGTGGATCAGCCTGCCCATCGAGACGGCATTGCCGTCCGTCTCGATTTCGGACGCGAAAGCGTTGCGCCTGGCCGCGCGTCGCACCTGGCACTTTTTTGAAACTTTCGTGACGGCAGAAGAAAACATGCTTCCGCCCGATAATTTCCAGGAGGATCCGGCGCCGGTCATCGCAAGCCGCACGTCGCCCACCAATCTCGGGCTCTATTTGCTGTCCATCATCAGTGCCCGAGACTTCGGTTGGCTGGGACTTTATCAAACTGTCGAAAAGCTCGAAGCGACATTAGGCACCATGATGCGCATGGAACGCTTCCGGGGCCATTTCTTCAACTGGTACGACACACGCTCGCTTGCGCCATTGCCACCCGCCTACATCTCCTCGGTCGACAGCGGTAATCTCGCAGGTCACCTGATTGCGTTGATTGGAGCTTGCAACGATCTTGTAACAGATCCAATTGTCAGCGCACATTGGTGCAGCGGAATCATGGATACACTTGATCTGCTAACCGAATCCACCGAGGGGGTTAATACCCGGACGGAACTGATTCGGTTGCGCAATTCTGTTGATCGCGTGGAGCAGATACTCAAGGCGGAAAAAATATCGGCAAGCAGTATTGGGGATAGCCTGGGGCAGGTCGAGCGGGAAACCCCGTCACTTGTCCAGCATGCATTTGGGATCGGTGATCAAGCAAATGAAGCTGGCCAGGAGTTAAATTATTGGGCGCGGTCGGTTGCCGCGATATCGGCGGCACACCAGCAGGATCTGCATGCCCTGCTCACATGGGCAAATGCACCGGCGGACAGCCCTTACGTGACAACCGCAGAAACGAACTTCGTGCCGAGCTTGCGCGAGGTTGGTGATCTTTGCGCAACGGCCATCCGCCGGATTACCGACGCGCCGGACGTGCTTGCGGCATCCGATACGGCGGACGTCGAGCGTTCGGCACGCATCGAATGTTTTCGCAAATCCGAGGCTGCGGCAGCTTCATTAATCGCCCGCATTGAGGCCATTCGCACCACTGCAACTGCCATGTTCGACGCCATGGAATTCGGTTTTCTATTCGACAATGGCCTGGAACTCCTCTCAATCGGCTATCGCGTTTCTGACGCAAGTCTGGACCGCAACCATTACGATCTGTTGGCATCCGAAGCGCGCCTTGCGAGCATCGTCGCTATTGCCAAAGGCGACGTGCCAACCAGGCACTGGTTTCGGCTCGGACGCGGACTGGCTCCGGTTGGTTGGGACGTGGCATTGTTGTCCTGGTCTGGGTCGATGTTCGAATACCTCATGCCGTCCCTGATCATGCGTGCGCCGTTCGGCAGCCT
>DATCFN010000419.1:0-5526 GCA_036509475.1 Rhizomicrobium sp.
TCTGGGACCGGAAGCTTCCTGCACAATCTCATAAACGCCCGCCGGGCAATAACGCTGCGCCGGTTCCGCATATTCGGGCAGGTTCACGCGGATCGGAATAGTCGGGTCTTTCAGCACGAGGTGAACCGGCTGGTCCTCCTCATGGTTGGTATTAGACAGGAATACGCTCGAAAGTTTGTCGAAACTGATGACGCCGTCCGGCCGGGGATAGGCGATCGGCTTGCAATCTTTCGCATGTTTAAGCGTGGCGTAATCTGGCTTGTTGTGATGCAGGGTGCCGAACAGCGAAAAGCCGAAAAGCTGGTTGGTCCACAGATCCAGTCCCATGAACGGCAGACCCAGCACGGTGCCGAGTTTCGACCAAAGCGGCTTGAAGTTGCGCACGCGCTTTAGGTCCTTGGCGACATGGCTTTCGGCATAGGCGGTTTCGTAGGCGTCCAGCGTGTCGTTCGCACGGCCTTCGCCCAGCGCCGCAAACGCGGCCTCCGCCGCCATCATGCCGGTCTTCATGGCGTTGTGGCTGCCCTTGATGCGCGGCACGTTCATAAAGCCTGCCGCGCAGCCGACCAGTGCGCCGCCGGGAAACGCCAGTTTCGGCACCGACTGGAAACCGCCTTCGGTCAGCGCCCGCGCGCCGTAACCGACACGCTTTCCGCCTTCCAGCATCTCGCGGATTCTCGGGTGCTGCTTGACCCGCTGGAACTCGTCGAAAGGCGACAGATACGGGTTCGAATAGTTCAGGTGAACGACGAAGCCGATGGAGCAAAAATTCTCGCCCCAGTGGTAGCAAAACAACCCGCCGCCGGTATCGCTCTTCAGCGGCCAGCCGAAGCCGTGCATCACCAGACCGCGTCTGTGCTTATCCGGCGGAAGTTCCCAAAGCTCTTTAAGTCCGATGCCGAACTTCTGCGGATCGCTGTCCTTGTCGAGACCGAATTTCTTGATGAGCTGCTTGGAGCAGGAACCGCGCGCGCCTTCCGCGAACAGCGTGTATTTGCCATGCAGGTTCATGCCCAGCGTGAAGTCGGGTTTGTGATGGCCGTCCTTGGCCACGCCCAGATCGCCGGTGGTGACGCCGCGCACTTCGCCGTTGTCGCCGTAAACAACCGACGCCGCCGGGAAGCCGGGATAGATCTCGACGCCAAGGCTTTCCGCCTGCGTTGCCAGCCACTTGCAGACGTTGCTTAAACTGACGACGTAATTGCCGTAATTGTGCATCATGGGCGGGAAGATGAAATTCGGCAGACGAATGCTGCCCGCCGGGCCGAACCAGTAGAAGCGGTCGTCCGTGACCAGCGTGTCCAGCGGCGCGCCTTTTTCCTTCCAGTCGGGGATCAACTCGTTGATGGCGATGGGATCGACCACCGCGCCGGACAGGATATGCGCCCCGACCTCGGAGCCCTTCTCCAGCACGCAGACTGAGACTTCTTTGCCGGACGCCGCGGCCAGTTGCTTCAGCCGGATCGCCGCCGAAAGCCCCGCCGGCCCGCCGCCTACGATGACGACGTCAAAATCCATACTCTCGCGCTGAACTTCGTCGGCCATGCCCGTGTTCCGCTGATTTGCTGACAACGTTTATGGGACGCGAGTCAGAACAGGGTCAACTACGCGCGTCCTCCCTCGCCCCCTTTAGGGGGAGAGGGTCGGGGTGAGGGGGTCCATCCGCTTTTCCACTGGGGCAAGGAAGCACATTTCATTGCGGCTTTACCGCCCCCTCACCCTTGCCCTCTCCCCCTAAAGGGGTAGAGGGGATAATAATAAAATGATGTCGCAAGAACTGAACCCGCTCTCCACCCTCGCCTGGCTTGTCGAAGCCGGGGCGGATGAAGCTGTGGGCGAGGAGCCGGTGAATCGACTGGTGGCGCGCTCCTCCAACCCTCCCCTTGAGGGAGGGTCGAAGATGGATTTGCGCGACAGCGCGAAGACAGCTTCGGGGAGGGGTCCCAGCGCGACGTTCCAAAGAGACCCCTCCCCGAAAATGCCTTCGGCATTTTCGATCCTCCCTCAAGGGGAGGGTCAGAAGAAGTCAACGCCATCCGCGCTCGACACCGACACCATCGGTCGCGCGATGGAGTTGGCGAGTGCGGCAACGACATTGGCGGAACTCAAAGCCGCGATGGAATCGTTCGACGGGTGTCCGCTGAAGAAGACCGCGACCAATACCGTGTTCGCGGATGGCGCGCCGGATCATCGCATCATGCTGATCGGTGAAGCGCCGGGGCGTGACGAAGACAAGATCGGTAAACCGTTTGTCGGACGCGCCGGACAGTTGCTCGACAAGATGCTGGCGGCAATCCATCTCGACCGCACGAAGAACGCTTACATCACCAATGTCATCAACTGGCGACCGCCGGACAATCGCGATCCGACGCCGGAGGAAGCGGCGATGTGCCTGCCCTTCCTGCGCCGTCATATCGAGTTGGTGAATCCGGGCGTCATCATATTGCTGGGCGCGGTCGCAGCGCGGCATGTGATGGGCAAGACCGACGGCATCATGCGGCTGCGCGGCAAATGGCTGGACTATCATGTGAACGGCGCGATGGTGCCTGTGATGCCGACGCTGCATCCCGCCTATCTGCTGCGCCGCGCGGCCGAGAAGAAACTCGCCTGGCGCGACCTGCAAGCCATCGAGGACAGGATCAAAACGCTCGGACTGCTGAAGGCTGCCGGGTGAAGCGCCTCGCCTTCGCTCTGTTTCTAATGTTGCCCGCTGCGGCGACGGCGCAAAACGCGCCCGTTCAGGACTGGTCGAACATCGAGACCGTCACGGTCATCGCGCCGAAGCCCGGTCCGGCGCTGTGGCACATCGTGCAGAACGGATCGGATGTCTGGATTCTGGCTACGGTGTCTCCGATGCCGAAAGACCTGCAATGGAACAGCGCCGCATTGGAAGACATCATCTCCGGCGCGAACCATGTGTATCTTGCGCCCCAACTGACGGCGGGCCTGCTGGAAACATCGTGGTTTCTTCTGACCGGGCTTCACAAAATCAAACTGCCGGACGATCAGACGCTGCAAACAACGCTGCCTCCCGATCTTCAAGCGCGCCGCGCGGCGTGGCTCGCCAAAATCAAGGCAGATGCCGACACCGACGAGCGCTACCAACCGGCAATGGCCGCGGTCGATCTGGAGGCGATGTTCCGTAACCGAACCGGATTGGACGGCGAAGAAGCGGACAGCCGTATCGAAAAGCTAGCGGACAAAGCGGACGTCGAGGCGAAGCCGCTCGCCACCTACGAGATGATGCCGATTGTCGACGAGATTCCTTCGCTAAACGCGCAAAGCGAAAATATCTGTATGAAGGATGCGCTGGACGATATCGACACGCAGGCCGCACACGCGGATGCCGCGGCGCGCGCATGGGCGGTTGGCGATCTTGCCGGCGTCAAAGCAAATTATTCCGACACACGGCTTTACGACTGCTTTGCGCAAACACAGAGCTTTGCGAGTGACCGCGAGCGCGCCATCGTGAAAACGCTGAGCGCCGTTCATGCCTCGCTGGCCAAGCCCGGCAAGAGTCTGATTTTGGTCGGCATCGGTGTGCTGCTGCAAAAAGATGGCGTTCTCGACCGGTTGAAAACGCAAGGTATAACCGTCGAAGGACCGCCAGATTGATTCGGCGCGGAAACCTTGAGCCGGGCGGCGCGAACCTTTAGGGTCCCCGGACACCGTATTTGAATCGCGAAGGGACCGGACGCTTGAAACATGCGCTTCTGATCGCCGTTGCCGTCGTGGCACTCGGTACGTCACCCGCTTTCGCGCAATCTGTTCCCGCAGCGGTACTCTCCTCTGCCGATGTGCAACTCTATCGCCAGATTTTCGACGACGAGCGCGAAGGCCATTTCGACGACGCGCAATCGCTGGTCGCACAACTTTCCGACAAGTCGCTGGTCGGTTACGCGCAGGCCGAGCATTACCTTTCGCCCTATTCCTCAAAAACGCCGGTCGCCGATCTCGTCGCCTGGATGGACGAATATAAAGACCTCGCCATCGCCGACCGCATCTATGAGATGGCGGTGAAGCGCGCCAGCGTGCCGATCAAACGCCATCACAGGATTATCGGCATGAAGGTGATCGCGTCGGTCCCGACGCCCGCCGGCGAGCCACGCCGTGTCGGCGGCGGCTATGAAGAAGGCGACCTGCCCGATCCGCCGATCTCGTCCGACATCGCACGCATCGCGATGGTGCAGATCCTTGCCGACGTGAAGGCCAGCCAGCCCGCAGCCGCCGACGCCGTTTTGCAGGCAACGGTTTCGCAGAACATTCCCGGCGCCGACGTCGCGCGCATGTCGCAGAAAGTCGCCGCGTCCTATCTGGCCGAAGGTCAGGACTTCAACGCGTTCGACGTGACGGCGCGCGTTTCGGGATCGGATCGCCAGACCGCACCGGGCCTGGACTGGATCGCCGGTTTCTCCGCCTATCGCATGGGCAAGTACGACGTCGCCGCCGAGCATTTTGAAATTCTGGCGCAGGTCGGCTCGGTGCCGAGCTGGACACGCAGCCAGGCCGCGTTCTGGGCCGCGCGCGCGCACATGCACAACGGCGATCCGTTGCGTGCGACAACGCTGTTCGTCGCCGCGACGCGCGAGGAGCCTACCTTCTACGGCCTGCTCGCGGAGAAGATGCTGGGCTGGGATACGGCCAGCGGATTCTCCGATCCGGTTCTGGATGCCGCCAACTTCAACGTGATGATGGCCAATCCGGCGGCGCACCGCGCCGTCGCACTGATGCAGATCGGCGAAACGGAACCGCTGCACGAAGAGATGAGCCGCGCGCTCGGCACCATCGACTACAAACAGATGGAAGCCTTTGCGGCCATCGCCCGCCAGATGAACCAGCCCGATCTGGAATTGCGCGCCAGCGAAGTGGTGGCGTCCGGCGGCAAGACACTGACCGGCCTGTTTCCGATGCCGAAATATGCGCCGCCTGGCGGCTATCATATCGATCCGTCGCTGGTGCTCGCCTTCGCGCGCATCGAGAGCAGGTTTCAGTCGAACGCCGTTTCGCCGGCCGGCGCGCGCGGGCTGATGCAGATCATGCCGGGAACGGCCGCGCATATTCAGGGCGGTCCGGTGAACGCGTCTTCGCTGAACGATCCTTCCACCAGTCTTGGTCTCGGCCAGCGTTATCTGAGCGAATTGCTCGATCAGGTGAACGGCAATCTCTTCGAGACAGCAGCCGCCTACAACACCGGGCCCGGCAACGTGTTTCGCCTGCTCGACCGTCCCGGCATCGACAAAACCGATCCGCTGCTGTTCATCGAAAGCATTCCCGAGCACGAAACACGCAATTATGTGAAGCGCGTGATGACTTATTACTGGATGTACAATCGCTGCCGGAACGATCGCGCGCCGACGCTGGATGCGACGGCGGCGGGTGACTGGGCGAAATATCAGCGCCCTGCTCCCGCGCCCGCACAATCGGCGCCTGCGCAAACACCACCGGCCGTATCCCCCAACACCGTCGTCAGCGATGCCACCTATTGATGACGGCGTAGCGTTTGTTCCCGTCCGCATCGCGGTGCTG
>DATCFN010000420.1:0-2422 GCA_036509475.1 Rhizomicrobium sp.
CCGCTGATCACCACCGCCTCGGGCGCCAAGATGGGCAAGACGGCGGCGGGTGCGGTGTGGCTGAACGCCGGCCGGGTCTCGCCTTACGATTACTGGCAGTTCTGGCGCAACACCGAAGACGGCGACGTCGGACGCTTCATGCGAATTTTCACGGACCTGCCCATCAAGGAGATCGAACGGCTGGAAAAACTTCAGGGCGCCGAATTGAACGACGCCAAGAAAATTCTCGCCACCGAAGCGACCGCTGTTCTGCACGGCCGCGCCGCCGCTGATGCCGCCGCCGAAACCGCGCGCCGCACATTCGAGGAAGGCGCGGCGGCGGAAGGCCTGCCGACCATCGAAATTCCGAAAAGCGAATTTCCCATCGGCGTGTTGTCGCTGGCTGTCAGAACAGGCCTCACCTCATCGAATGGCGAAGCGCGCAAACTGATTCAGAACAACGGCCTGAAGATCAACGATGTCGCCGTCAGCGATCCGACAACCACCGTCGCCGTGGGCGATACCGGATCAGAAGGCGCGATCAAAGTTTCCAGTGGCAGGAAAAAACACGTTCTGGTGAAGCCGGTCTGATTACTGCTGCGGCGTTGCCGGCGCGGGATTGGTGTTGGCCTGCGGTTGCGTCGGCGGCTGCGGCGCAACGGGTGTTGAGCCCTCGAAGATGCGCCGGAAGATTCCCGGCGCCAGCGCGGACAACGGATTGACGCTGATGTTCGGCTGGTCGGCGCTGCCGCTGGCGCTGTAGGTCATGCCGAAAACGCCCTCGCCCTGTTTGGACACCAGCACATTGCCCAGCAGCGGGATGTTGCCGAGAAACGAATTCAATCCATACGCGGGCGCAAGCGTGCCCTTGAGCGCGATCTGGCTGTTCGCGCGGTCGATGAAGCCATCGGCCGTGATGCCGACGGCAGGGCCGGCGGCGCGCGCATCATGGACCGTGATGTAGTCGTTCTGCGCGCGGAACGGGACTTCCAGCTTGCGAATGGTGATGCCGTCGCCACGCATGAGATCGGCAATGCCGACCAACGATCCCGCCGCGAAGAGACGCGAAAGGAACGGCTGATTGACCACCTTGAAATCCTTGATCGTCACCGTGCCGGCGTAGTCGAGCGGCGATTTCGCCTTCACCGCGGCCACCGGCGACAGCGTGGCTTTGATGTCCATGTCGCCGCCGCGCATGCTGTCGAACCCGAAAAGACCGTTCAGCAAAGTCCCTGTATCGCTGGAGGCAAGCGACACGATGCGTCCAGAATCCGATGGCACAATGGAGCCCGTCAGCTTCGCGGCGCGGGGCTGTGTCGCGGAAAGACTCATGGTCTGCGGACGGTTTCCGATGCCCGCCACGTCCAGCGCAAAGCCGGAAAAGGTGACGTTGTTGCGCATCATCAGCCTGTCGAGCCGCGCGGAGATATGAAAAGGTTCGTTGCTTTCGGTTTGCGTCTGCGCCGGCTTGACGTTGCTGGCCGCTTTGCTGCGGCCTATGCCCGTGCCATCGGCGGATTTTCCGCGCACCGATATGTCGAGGCCGCCTGTCGGCGTCTCGGAATAGATCAGCGCGAAATCATTATTGGCGCCGACCCGCACATCCGGAAATTCCATGCGCGTCATGTCGCCATTGGCGGCAAGCGTGATCGTGCCACGCGCATTCACGCCTGCGCCGCTGACCGTGACCGTTTCGCTCTTTATGTCGCCGCTTGGCGTGAACAGCGCGTTGAGCTGCGCGCTCGCGGGCGTTCCGGCCGCCTTGTGGAAATCGAGGACGTCGAGCGACATCGTTGTTGGCGTCAGGTCAATCATCATCGCGGCACTGCGCAGATCGCCGTGATGACCCAGGATTTTCGCGTTCACCGACAAAGGACCGGAGATCAGATCGCTGGATTGCATGTTCAGCGCCTGCCGCGTCACTTCATCGACCGGCCCCTTGGCAAGGATCGTCGTCGTGATGTCGGCTTTGGTTTTGAAATCCTCCATCCAGTCCACGCCGATCGGCGCGCCGCCCAGCGCGACCGTTCCGGTGGCATGAAGTCTGTCGCCATTGATGTCGAAATTGACGTTGCCGCCCGTGATCCGGGTCGTCTTGCCGAGTTGAAGGCCGAAATTCGTCGTCGCGACCTTGGCGGCGATGCCGATCTGCTCTGTGCTTACACCGCGTATGGTGGGAACCCGCACCGTCAGGTCGGTGGACGACAGGCCTTTCGCGGTCGCCGGATTGATATGGAAGCGCGTGGGGTATTGCAGCGGCTTGTGATCGATCAGCGTCAGGACATCGCCCACCGAGCCGTCGATATGCGCGGCAATCGCGGCTACCGCGCCACGCATATGGAGTTGGGCGATCTCGACGGTGCCCTTGCTCAGTTTGATCGGGCCGACCGTGCCGGTCGCGATCGTCGCCTTGAAAGTATCGCCGGTAAGCACAGCGGTGCCT
>DATCFN010000421.1:0-6619 GCA_036509475.1 Rhizomicrobium sp.
CAGTCGGGGCAATCTCAGTCTTCTGGTCCACATATCGAAAGTCGGCACTTTGTCTGGAAGGAGGATTCGACCTAGGCTGGAACTAGCATTACCTAGCATTTCCCTGCCGCTCTACGGCAACCCGAAATCTACCGCATCCGCCTGAATCGGCGGATAATTTCGGATTAAGCATCGGCAAACATTACCTGGAGGTATCCAATGCAGCTTTCCTTCGCCGCCCCTTCGCTGGGCTCGGCCGGTGCCCTGGTCCTGGGCGTGTTGGCGGACGGCGTATTTTCCGCCTCCGCCGCCGATGCCGACAAGGCTGCGGGTGGGGCGCTGAAGCGCGCGGTTTCTGTCAGCAAATTCACCGGCAAGCCCGGACAGGTGCTGGAAGTTCTGGCGCCGGCCGGGTTGAAAGCCACCCGCGTTTTACTCGTCGGGATGGGCAAGGGCGACGCTTTCGGCGGCACGGCGGCGGAAAAGCTGGGCGCGTCCATTGTCGGCAAGCTGTTCACGGCCGGGGTGAAGGACATCACCTTTGCCATCGACCCGCCCAAAGGCGCGAAGCTGAAGCCCGCCACGCTGGCCACCCATCTGGCCATCGGCGCGCAACTGCGTAGCTATTCCTTCAACCACTACCGCACCAAGAATCTGGACGAGTATCAGGGCACGATCGAGCGCGTGACCATCGGCACGCGCGACGCGGCGGCGGCGAAGAAGGCGTGGGCCGCGGAGGACGCCGTGATCGGCGGTGTGTTCCTGGCGCGCGATCTCATCAACGAGCCGCCGAACGTTCTCTATCCGGCGGAATTCGCGAAACGCGTGAAGGAACTTTCCAAGCTCGGCCTCAAAGTCGAAGTGCTGGGCGAAGCCGACATGAAGAAGCTCGGCATGGGCTCGCTGCTCGGCGTGGGGCAGGGCAGCGTGCGCGAAAGCCAGCTTGTCGTGATGCGCTGGAACGGCGCGCGCAAGAAGGATGAAGCGCCGGTGGCCTTTGTCGGCAAGGGCGTCTGCTTCGATAGCGGTGGCCTGTCGCTGAAACCTCCCGCTAGCATGATGGGCATGAAGGGCGACATGGGCGGGGCCGCAGCCGTGACAGGCGTGATGCGTGCGCTGGCCGCCCGCAAGGCAAAGGTGAACGCCGTCGGCGTCATCGGCCTCGTCGAGAACATGCCGGACGGCAATGCGCAGCGCCCCGACGATGTGGTGAAGTCCATGTCGGGCCAAACCATCGAGGTTCTGAACACCGATGCGGAAGGCCGCTTGGTGCTGGCCGATGCGCTCACCTACACGCAGCAGAAGTTCAAACCGAAATTCGTCATCGACCTCGCCACGCTGACCGGCGCGATCATGATCGCGCTCGGCCTCGAACATGCGGGACTGTTCTCCAACAACGACCAGCTTTCGGCGCGCATCGCCGACGCGGGCAAGGAGATCGGCGAGACGGTGTGGCGTCTGCCGATGGGTGACGGCTACGACAAGATGCTGAAATCCAAGATCGCCGACATGAAGAATATCAGCGGCGGCACTTTTGGCGGCTCCATCGTGGCGGCGCAGTTCCTCCAGCGCTTTGTCGACAAGGGCCAGGCCTGGGCGCATCTGGATATCGCCGGCGTCGCCTGGCAGGACGGCGAGCAGAAAGCCCACGCCCCCGGTTGGGGCGTCGGCTGGGGCGTGCGTTTGCTCGATCGGCTTGTGGCGGATCATTACGAGAAATGAGTGTGATGCTCCACATCACCTCCCCCTTGTGGGGAAGTCGAAATTTGGTTTCCAAATTTCGGATGGGGGACGGTGCTTGCAATTTGGAGCGGTCCCCCACCCGGATCGCTTCGCTCTCCGACCTCCCCACAAGGGGGAGGTGAGAAACATGACCGAAACGCTCTTCTATCATCTCGAACGTCGAACGCTGGACGATGTGTTGCCCGGGTTGATTGAGCGCACGTTGGAGCGCGGCTGGCGGGCGCTGATCAAGACGGAATCGGCGGATCGGGCGTCGGCCATCGACTCGTTGTTGTGGACCTATAACGACCAGACGTTCCTGCCCCATGCGCAAGTCGGCGATGGCGATGCGAAGCGCCAGCCGGTTCTCATCACCACCGAAGACGACAATGCGAACGAGGCGAATGTGCTGTTCCTTGTCGGCGGCGCGGAGCCGTTGCCGTGGGATGCGCCGAACGCTCTGGCGCGCATCGTGCTGATGTTCGACGGCCGCGACGATGCCGCGCTCACGCGCGCCCGCGACGCATGGAAAGACGCCAAATCCGCCGGTCACGACGCGACCTACTGGAAAGAAATGCCGAACGGAAAGTTCGAGAAACAGGCTTAAAATAGGCGTCAAATCGCCGATCTCCAGAACAACACACCTCCGCCGGATTTTACAGTCATGTCCTTCTACGGCTTCGGCCTTATCACGCTTCTGATCCAGATAGCCTGCGTCGCGCATGTCGTGCGCAGCGGGCGGTCGTATTTCTGGGCGCTGCCGATCTTCTTCCTGCCGTGGATCGGCATCGGCGCCTATGTGATTTATTCGCTCGTCTCCGGCGTGGCGCAGAATTATGCGGTGCGCCGCTTCGCCGACAACACGCCCAACATCACCGATCCGGGCACTTCCTATCGCCAGAAGAAACGCGATCTCGAATTGTCCGGCTCGGCGCAGGCCAAGCGCGTCTTCGCGGAAGAGTGCATCAAGCGCGGCCGCTTCCAGGACGCGGTCGATCTTTATGATAGCGCGGCGCAAGGACAATTCGCGCAAGACCCGGCGCTGTTGAACGGTCTGGCGCGTGCGCGTCTGCTGATTGGCGACGGTGCGGGATCGGAAGCGGCGTTCGATGCGCTCAAAGCCGCCGAGCCGCACGCCTTCACGCAGGACGCGCATCTGGATTATGCCCGCGCGCTGGCGCTGCAGGGCAAGAACGATCAGGCCGTTGCCGAATACGAAAAGCTCACGCGCGTTTATCCCGGCGAGGAGGCTCGCACACGCTATGCGGTGTTGCTTGAAAAGATGGGCCAGCATGACAAGGCGCAGGAATTATTCCGCGCGATTGTCGCCGCGATCAAATCGTCGCCGTCTTATGTGCGCCGCCGCCAGAAAGAATGGCTGAAGATCGCCAAACAGAATCTGAATTAAACCGGCTTGGGCTTGCCGAGTTTCGCCATCGTAACCGTCTGGCGATGCCATTGCTTGATCGGAACCGCCGGATAGCCGCCATAGACCTCGCCCTCCGGTATGTCGTGGATCACGCCGCTCTTGGCGGCGATGCGCGCGCCGGACCCCACAGTGACGTGATCGTTGATGCCGACCTGGCCGCCGACCATCACGCCGTCGCCCAGGGTAGCGCTCCCGGCGATGCCGACCTGTCCCGCCAGCACGCAGCTGCGTCCGATGCGGACGTTGTGGGCGATGTGCACCAGATTGTCGATCACCGTTCCCGCGCCGATGGTGGTATCGCCCATCGTGCCGCGATCAATGGCGCAGTTATCGCCGATCTGGACATTGTTGCCGATCACCACGCGCCCGAGTTGCGCCACGCGCAGCAAACCACGCGGGCCCGGCACAAAGCCAAAACCTTCTCCGCCGATGCTGACGCCCGAAGCGATCTGAACGCGCGCGCCGATCATGGCGTGGCTGATCGAACTGTTGGGACCGACGATGCAATCGTCTTCCAGCGTCACGCCCGCGCCGATCGCGACATTGCTGCCGAGATGGCACCGCATCCCGATCTTCGCATCGCGGCCGACACTGACGCCGGAACCGATCTGCGATCCGGCACCGATCACGGCGCTCGGATCGATATGGGCGTTCGGATGAATGCCGGTTTCCAGCGAATCCGGCGGGTAGAACAAGTGTCCGATCTGCGTGAAGGCGAGGCGCGGATCCTTCACCAAAAGCAGATAGCTACCGTTATGTGGATGCTGGCCGAGCGTCACATTGGTGACGATCACGCTGGCGCGGCAGGCCGCGAAATCTTCCGTATGCTTGGCGTCGCTGAACAGGCTGATCTCGCCGGTTTCCGCGGCGTCGAGCGCGGCGATGTCCTGCACCATGAAATTCAGGGACGCCGCCGGCGGAACTTCGGCGCCGACATGACTTGCGATCTCGCCCAATGCGAACGGCCCGCTGCGGCGGAAGAAACGGCTATCTGTCAAAGAAAAGTCCTTCAAGGCGCGGGGCGCGCCATGGTCGGGCCCGCACCGTACGCTTCTGTGCCACTAAGGCAACGCTCGCGGGCAATAATTGAAGAACGTCTTTAACGGCGAAAGCGAGGGAACCTGCTATTCGGCCATCGCTTTTTCGTAATCGTCGTTCACGGCGAGCCAGCGGGTTTCGGCGGCGTCGAGTTTGCGTTGCGCTTCGGCGCGTTTTTTGGATACGGCGGTGGCCTTCGCCGGGTCTTTGGTGAACAGCAGCGGATCGGACAGCGCGGTGTCGTATTTCTTGATCTCCGCGGTGAGTGTCGCCACCTGGCTTTCGGCGACCTCGACCTTTTCCTTGAGCGGCTTCAGCACGCGGCGGCGTTCGGCAGAATCCTTGCGCGCCATGTCTTTCTTCACCTTCGGCGCTTCTTCCACGCGGCGTGACGGCGCGTTCTTGCCGGTCAACAGGAAGCGGCGATAGTCGTCCAGATCGCCATCGAACGGTTCCACACGGCCATCGGCCACCAGCAACAGGCGGTCCATCGTCGCTTCAATCAGGCGGCGGTCATGGCTGACCAGAATGACGGCGCCCTCGAAATCGTTGAGCGCGATCAGCAGTTCTTCGCGCGCGTCGATATCCAGATGGTTGGTCGGTTCGTCGAGGATCAGAAGATTGGGCCGGTCGAGCGTCGCCAGCGCCAGCATCAGCCGCGCCCGTTCGCCGCCGGAAAGCTTGCCCACCTGTGTCAGCGCCTTGTCGCGCGTCAGGCCCATGCTGCCCAGCCGGGTGCGCAATTCCGTCTCGTTCATCTTCGGACGAAAGCGCGCCAGCGTCTGCACCGGCGTCGCGCTGGCGTCGAGTTCGTCCAGCTGATGCTGCGCGAAATAGCCGGGAAACAGTTTGCGCGAACGCACGACGTCGCCGCCCATGTGATCCATGCGCCCCGCCAGCAATTTCGCCAGCGTGGATTTGCCGTTGCCGTTCTTGCCGAGCAGCGCGATGCGGTCATCCGGGTCGAAGCGCAGTGAAATGTTGGAGAGCACGGCGCGGCCGTTATAGCCGACGGATGTATGCTCCAGCGTCATCAGCGGCGGGCTGACATTTTCGGGCTTGGGCAGTTGGATCGAGGCGATATATTCGTCCGGCGGCACTTCGATCTTCTGCATCTTCTCAAGCATCTTCATGCGGCTTTGTGCCTGCCGCGCCTTCGAGGCTTTCGCCTTGAAGCGATCGACGAAGGCCTGCATGTGGGCGCGCGCCGCATCCTGCTTTTTCGAAAACGCCATGTCGTTGGCGCGCTTGGCCGAGCGCGTCGCGACGAAGGTGTCGTAATTGCCGGTGTAGAGAAACAGCTTCTGGTGTTCGAGGTGCAGGATGAACTCGGCAACGCTGTTCAGCAGGTCGCGGTCATGGCTGACGATCAGCACGCTGCCGCGATAGCGCTTCAGATAATCCTCCAGCCACAGCACGCCTTCGAGGTCGAGATAGTTGGTCGGTTCGTCCAGCAGCAGAAGGTCCGGCGCGGAAAACAGGATCGCCGCCAGCGCGACGCGCATGCGCCAGCCACCGGAAAATTCCGAACAGGGCCGCAACTGTTCTTCGGCGTTGAAGCCGAGGCCAGCCAGAATGCCCGCCGCACGCGCCGGCGCGGAGTAGGCATCGATGGCGTCGAGGCGGGTGTGGATGTCCCCGATCTCATGCGGATCGGTTTCCACTTCGGACCGCGCCAGAAGCTCGATGCGTTCCTTGTCGGCGGCAAGCACCGTGTCGAGCAGGCTGACGTCGGACGACGGCGCTTCCTGCGCCACGCTGCCGACGCGCCAGGCGGACGGCATGCTGACTTCGCCCAGATCAGGATGAAGCTGATTCAAAATGGCCTTGAGAAGGGTGGATTTTCCCGCGCCGTTGCGTCCCACAAGCCCCACGCGCCGGCCCGCGGGCAGCGATGCGCTCGCGCTTTCAAGGATTTCCCGGCCCGCTATGCGGATGGTGACGTTTTCGATGACCAGCATGGTGACGGGGACGTACAGCATGACGCGCTTTTTTCAACCCTTTCCTTGGGGGTTGAAGGCGGCTGGGATGGCGGCAAATGGCCTAACCCTGCGCGATATGCTCGCGGACCACGCGATCCGCGCGCCTCAGGATTATCCAGAGTTTGGGGCTGGAAGCCGCCCAGAGGTCGAACATCTCGTCCGCCACGCTCCGCCGCGAACAGACCGCGAGAACGCGCGCGATGTCCCGATCGGCGACATTCCACTCTTCGACAATCCAGTCTTCGTCTTTACGGCGCATGCCCAACGCTCCACATCGGGAATCGCCACAATGGGCGCGTGGATGCGATGGGGGTACTTAAACCCGTTACATGATTGTTCTTTAACCTTCACGCGCGGAACTGCGGTTTGACGCTTATCCGTCGACTGCGAGGGGTTCTTGCCCTTCGGCGACCCCGCTTCTATAAGGCCCGCGATTTCTCCTGGAGCTTCAAATGGCCGTCGAACGCAC
>DATCFN010000422.1:0-4970 GCA_036509475.1 Rhizomicrobium sp.
ACGCAAGGGCTGAAGCCTCTCACCGCGGAGGCGCGCGATCTTTTCAAGGTGCCGCTGTCGGGCGACGAATTGAAACCCTATGACGCCGCGCTGCTGGACCCGCCGCGTGTGGGTGCGGCGGCGCAGGCAAAGGCGCTGGCCGCATCGAAAATACGCCGTATCGCCTATGTCTCCTGCAACCCGGACAGTTTCGCCCGCGACGCGCGCGTGCTGGCCGATGCGGGTTATCGCCTGGGCAGTGTGACGCCGGTGGACCAGTTTCTGTGGTCCTCGCATATTGAATTGGTAGCCGCGTTCACGCGACACTAGAGCCGGGGCAGGCGGTGGCGTAGATGTCGAATCTCGGCTGGTTTGGATCGTGGATCGCGTCGAATTTCGGGCGCGCCGAAGCATCCGTCGCGCCGCAGCCCGAGCCGGAGCCGCCAACCGAATGGACGCACTACAGCCGGTTGTTTCGCGTGTTCGTGCTGGGCGTTCTTGCCATCGGTGTTCTTGGTGGCGCCGGCTGGCTTTATGAAACGCACAGTCACAAGGACTGGGCCGTCCTCGTCGTCGCTGCCGATTGGCATGCGCATGACGGCGGTCCCTCCGAAGCCTTCGACAATGCGCGGCGCGATATTTCGGCGGAACTGCGAGGCATCGGTTTCGACGAAGACAACATGCTGCAATTCTCGGTGCGGCCGGAGCGTTATCCCGATGCTCACGCGTTGGTATCGGATGGCCCGACCATCGCCAACGCGCTGAGCGATCTGACGAACCGCACGCAGGGCGGCTGCCTGATCTATTTCACGTCGCATGGCGCGCCGTGGGGCATGGTGCTGGGCAATGTCATCGTTTCACCGGGCCAGATGGCGCATCTGGTGGACGACACCTGCGGCAACCGCCCGACGGTCGTCATTATCTCGTCCTGCTATTCCGGCATTTTCGTTCCAGCGCTGTCGGGCGAAAATCGCATGATCATGACGGCGGCGCGCGCCGACCGCGCCTCGTTCGGGTGTGGACAGGACAATAGATACACCTATTTCGACGCTTGCGTGGTGCAGAACCTGCCGGGCGCGCACGGCTTTCCGGAACTGGCCGACCGCGTGAAGGATTGCGTGTCGAAACGCGAGGTCGAAACCGGCGCGTCGCCGCCGTCCGAGCCGCAGGTTTCTATCGGTTCCAATGTGGCGGCGAACCTGCCGCGGTGGTAGCATCGCGCATGGCGTCAAGAACCGAACAACTGGCCTTTGCCGGATTGCAGACGGCGCGCGTTGCTTTTTACGGCGCGCATTATCTCGCCGCACGGATTATCGCGCGAGACAATTTCTCGGACATCGAAAAGCCCGCGCACAAATTGCCGTCGCTCGCCGCGATGCTGCGCGCGATGACCGATCTGTTCGCGCAGGACTGGAAGAATGTGGAGGCGGGGCTTTATCCCGCGCCGCTGAATATCCTGAAGGAAATTCGCCGCGCCACCGCCTCCGTGAATTATCTGCGCGACATTCCCAAAGTGGTGAAGCGCCAGAAGCGTCACGGCCATAGCGAGGCGATGGCGAAAGGTGAGGGCAAGCCACGCTATTACCGCCAGAATTTCCACTATCAGACGGACGGCTATCTCAGCGACGAGTCCGCGCGTATCTACGATTTCCAGGTCGAGGCGTTGTTCGCCGGCACCGCCGATGCGATGCGCCGCCGGGCCTATGTGCCGATCGCGAAATATCTGGAGGGGCACGATCCGGCGAAGACGACGCTGCTGGATATCGGTGCGGGGACGGGACGGTTCCTGTCTTTCGTCAAATCGGTGCAGCCGGATTTGAAACTCACGGCGCTGGATTTGTCGGCGCCTTATCTGGATCGCGCCAAACGCGCGCTACGCGACAAGGACAATGTCGCGTTCATCGAAGCCGCCGCCGAGAAAATTCCATTGCCCGATGCGAGCGTCGATATTGCGGTCAGCATCTATCTGTTTCACGAACTGCCGCCGAAAATCCGCGTGGCGGCGGCGAAAGAAATCGCCCGCGTGCTGAAGCCCGGCGGCATCTTCGTGCAGGCCGACACGATCCAATATGGCGACGCACCGGAGTTCGACGGCTTGCTCGACATCTTCCCGTCGCTGCTGCACGAGCCGTATTATGCGACCTACGCCAAAACCGATCTCGACAGGCTGTTTGGTGGAGCAGGGATGACGCGCATGAACAGCGATGTCGCCTATCTGACGAAGGTCAGCGTGTTCGCGAAACCGCTGAAGAAAACTCGCGCGCGTAAAGCGTCACAGTGATCGACCTCCCCACAAGGGGGAGGTGAGGTGCTATCCCACCTGCCCGCGATGCCTCAGCGCATGATCGGCCAGCACACATGCCATCATCGCTTCGCCCACGGGCACGGCGCGGATGCCGACGCAGGGGTCGTGGCGGCCTTTGGTTGTGATGTTCGTCTCGGCGCCTTTTTTGTCGATGGTCTTGCGCGGGCTGAGAATGGATGACGTCGGCTTCACCGCGAAACGCGCGACGATGGTCTGGCCGGTCGAGATGCCGCCCATCACGCCGCCGCCGTGATTGGACAGGAATTCCGGCTTGCCGCCTTTGCCTTTGCGGATTTCGTCGGCGTTCTCTTCGCCTGACAATACCGCCGCTGCGAAACCGTCGCCGATCTCCACGCCCTTGACCGCGTTGATGCTCATCAGCGCGCCGGCGAGGTCGGCGTCGAGCTTGCCATAGATCGGCGCGCCGAGGCCGACGGGAATGCCTTCGGCCTGCAATTCGATCACTGCGCCGACGGAGGAGCCTTTTTTGCGAACGCCTTCGAGATATTCCGTCCACGGAGCAATAGCCTTGGGGTCGGGGCAGAAGAAAGGGTTCTTGCCGACTTCCTTCCAGTTCCAATGGCGCGGGTCGATGTCGAGCAGGCCCATCTGCACCAGCGCGCCGCGCACCGTCACTTTCTTATAGAGCGTGTTCAGGACTTTGCGCGCAATCGCGCCCGCCGCCACGCGGCTCGCGGTTTCGCGCGCGCTTTGCCGCCCGCCGCCGCGATAATCGCGCACGCCATATTTCTCCCAATAGGTGAAATCGGCATGGCCGGGGCGAAACTTGTCGCGGATGTCGTTGTAGTCCTTCGAGCGCGCATCGACATTCTCGATCAGCAGCGCGATGGGCGTGCCGGTGGTGACTTGCCGCTTCATGCGCTCGTCCTGAAAAACACCCGAAAGAATACGCACCTGATCCGGCTCGCGACGTTGCGTCACGAATTTCGATGTGCCGGGGCGGCGGCGGTCGAGATCGGTTTGAATATCAGCTTCGGTCAGCGCGATGCCGGGCGGGCAGCCATCCACCACGCAACCGATCGCCGGCCCGTGGCTCTCGCCAAAGGTCGTGACGCGAAACATATGGCCGAACGTATTATAAGACATTGCCCCTCACACGCCGAACAGTTCGTCTTTGCCCGTGGACAGGCGCAGGATTCCGGCGTTCGGCGGATCGAAGCGTATCACTTCATCGGGCGAAAGCGCGAGGTAGTGCGCGTGGATCATCTGCACCACCCGCGCATGGGCGACGATGACGCAATCCGCCGTCAGCGTGGCGAGAAATCCGCCGACGCGGGCATGCACCATGGCGAGGCTCTCGCCGCCGGGCGGCTGCAAATCCCATTGCTCATGCGCGCTGGGTTCGCCCGGCGCATAACGGTCGTCGCCTTCGCGCCGCCCGGTCCACGCACCGAAACTCATCTCCATCAGGCGCGGATCGGTGGCGTAGGGCAGCGCGGGCAATCCGGCGCTGGTGCGCATCAACTCCATCGTCACGCAGGCGCGGTGCAGCGGGCTGGCGAAATAGGCGAGGGTGGTGAGTTGCGCACCCGCCAACTCCTTCAACGTCACGCCTTTGGCCACGGCCTGCTCGCGGCCCAGCGCGGTCAGCGGCGCGTCTGCCTGCGCCGTGATGATCTGCGCGACGTTGTCTTCGGTCTGGCCGTGACGCACGGCGTAGATCGTGAGGCCGCGAAAATCGGTCATTCGCCGAACATCGCTTCGCCGCCGCCGGACAGCCGCAGGATTCCGCCATGCGGTTGTTCGTAGCGCACGGCTTCTCCTGGCGTCAGATTCAGATAGTGGGCGCGGATGAGCCGCGCGGGCATCTGATGTGTCACGATCACACTGTCGCGCGTCACGGTTTTCAGAAATTCGCCGGTGCGCGCATAGACCTGCGCCTGCGTCTCGCCGCCGGGCCGCGCCAGATTCCACGGATCGGATTTGTAAGCGGCGCAGTCTTCTTCGGAAATGTCGTTCCAGCGAATCCATGTGTGATCGCCGAAATCGATTTCCATCAACCGGCGGTCGGCGATGTAGCCGGTCGGCGGCAGGCTCGCCGCCTCGCGCAACAATTCCATCGTCGTGCAGGTTCGGTGCAAAGAACTCGCAAAGAAATCCACGGTCGAAAGATCGAACACCATGTCTTTCAACAGCCGCCCATTGGCGCGCGCATGTTCGCGGCCATTGGCGGTCAGCGGCGAGTCGTTCTGCGCCGCCGCGCGTCCGGCGACGTTATGCTCGCACTCGCCGTGGCGGATGACGTAGAGAGTCAGATCTCGAAAACGGTTGGAAGAAGCAGACATGGCAAACGTCCTAACCCATCGCCGTCCGCTGCGAAAGCATCAAACGTTAACGGATGGTTGGTTCTTCGCGCTCTAAAATCCGCGCCGCGAAAGGGTCAGCCATGCCGTCCGACGCACATGCCCGGATTCGCCAACTGGCGAGCAATGTCACCTTCCGGGAGGCGCTCGGCAAGGCGAACAGTGTCATCGTTCCGCTCAACGATGCGGGCACGGCGCTGCCGCTTTATTGCGTCCATTCGCTGTCAGGCAAGGCGACCGACTATGGTCCGCTGGCCATGATGCTGGGACCGGACCAGCCATTCTACGCGCTTCAACTGCCATTCAAGAATCGCGACGCCGCATTTGGAGGCGACGTCGGCGACGTTTCCATCCCGCAGATC
>DATCFN010000423.1:0-2682 GCA_036509475.1 Rhizomicrobium sp.
GCGTAGGCCCTGCTCCCATTGCTTCGATGCATGGCGACGCCGAAGTCGTCCGCTATCTCAACACCGTTCTCAAAAACGAACTCACCGCGATCAATCAATACTTCCTGCATTCGCGGATGTTGGCCGATTGGGGGCTCAGCGAGCTTTCCAAAAAAGTCTACGAAGAATCCATCGATGAGATGAAGCACGCCGACACGCTCATCAAGCGCGTGCTGTATCTTGGCGGTTTGCCGAACTTGCAGGATCTCGGAAAACTGATGATCGGCGAGGATGTCGAGGAAGTTCTCTCCTGCGATCTGAAACTCGAACTGCGCGCCCATCCCGATCTCAAACAGGCCATCGCGCATTGCGAGATCGTGAAGGATTACGTCAGCCGCGAACTCTTCGTCCATATCCTCGAAAGCGAGGAAGAACACATCGACTGGTTGCAGACACAGGCACGCCTGATCGAACAGATGGGCATCCAGAACTACGTCCTGCTTCAGACCAAGCCAAACGAGAGCGCGTCGTAGCACCCATGACGCTGTTGGGATTTGAGTGCGTTAAGAAGCAACCGCGCGCTCGATGATCTCCACCGCCCGCGCCAATCCATTTTCGGCGCGGACGCGTTCGCCCATTTCGGCTGCTGTCTTGCGCATCGCCGGATCGTTCAACGCCTTACCGAGTGCATTGCTCAAAGCATCTGCAGTAAGTTTTGCGTGGGGAATGCGCTTCGGGCCGACGCTGCGTTTCTCCACTTCCCGGCCCCAGAAGAATTGATCGCCGACGAACGGCACCACGACTTGCGGAATTCCCGCGCGCAGCGATGCGCCCGTTGTGCCTGCTCCGCCGTGATGGATCGACGCCGCCATTTTCGGCAGCAGCCAATCATGCGGAATGGCATCGACGGCAAAAATATTGGGTGGAAGGTTCGCAGGCTTCAATCCGCCCCACCCTGCCGCGATCACGGCGCGCGCGCCGTTGCGGCTTACAGCTTCCAGCACGGCGTTCACCGTCGACTGCGGATCTTTCATCACCATGCTGCCAAATCCAGCATAGACCGGCGGCGATCCGCTTTCGATGAACTGCACCAGATCGGCAGGCGGTTGCCATGAAGAAGGGGTGTCCTGAAACCAGAAGCCCGTGACTTCGACATGGTCGGGCCAGTCGCGCGGACGCGGCAGGAACGCTTCGCTATAGGCCATCAGAAACGGTTGACCGTTGTGCAATTCCGCCAAGGTCGGGTTGTTCCAACGTGGCGACGGAAGGCCTAGTAATTTGTGCGCGTATTTGGCGATGTGCCGCGCGCCAAGCCATGCCACTTCGAAATAGAGCCGTGTCTCCAGCTTGTTTGCCCAGCCGGGCATGTCGAACGGCGGCACATTGATCAGGGCGCACGGGAAATCGCGCGTTGGTATCGCAGGCTGCATATAGGCGTGTGCCGCTTTGGTGTTCAGTACCTGCGCCAGCATTTTCGAGAAGTAATCCATCAGCCCCGTGCCGATGATGATATCTGAGCCTTCGCAATAGTCGCGGACAAGCGGCGTGGTTTCGGCGCTGTATTTCTTCGCGACATCCAGAAACCAACGCAGGAAGGTGAAGGGGTTTCCCCCTTCGTTGAAAAATTTCTGCGCTTCGGGGCTCATGAACTCGGCATGAAGATCGCCAGGCAGCGGTTTCAACACCACGCCACTGCCAGCGATCATGTTCGCAAATTCGGCATGAGCGACGAAACGCACCTCGTGACCGCGCTGCGCCAGCGCGCGGCACAACATGGCAGGCGGCTGGGCATCGCCGCGCGTGCCTGCGGCCAGTATGCTGACGATCATGAATTCGCCCCCCAAACTGCGGCGTTTCAGAATCCGATTTCAACCTTACCGCGCAGGACGCCCCGATTCGGCCCTTCGCAAGTGCAATAAAGTGTTTCCTATTGCCGGATAGAATGCACTAGGCTTTCGCCAGCGAGGCCCGGTATCGGGCACAGGGGAATTTCGGTTCGCATGATGTACGACGCCTATCAGGCGCGGCAGGATTTTCTTGCGCCGTTTCGAATCTTCGCTGATCTCACGGCGTCCGCGTTGCGTCAGCCCTATGCCGGGCCGTGGGGCAATATGCTGGCGCGATCCTTCGGCGCCTCCGCGGAGCTTCTGGCGCGCGGCCGTCTCACCCATGACCGGCCATCCTATGACATCGGGCATGTGGTTGTTGGCGGCAAAGAATCCGAGATCGTTGAAGAGCCGGCGCTGACCACGCCCTTCGGCACCCTGCTCCACTTCAAGAAATCCATCGCTGTGAAACAGCCGCGCGTGCTTCTGGTCGCGCCGATGGCGGGGCATTTCGCGACGCTGCTCCGCGATACCGTGCGCACGCTGCTGCCTGATCACGACGTCTTCATCACGGACTGGAATAACGCGCGCGATATCCCACGCAGCGCCGGACGATTTGGGCTCGATGACTATGTCGAGCACATGATGCGCTTCATCGAACATCTGGGACCGAACACCCATGTCATCGGCGTCTGTCAGCCTTGTAACGCGCTGCTCGCGGCGACCGCGCTGCTGGCGCAGAACGGGAGCGCCGCGCAGCCACGCTCGCTGACCTTGATGGCAGGGCCGGTCGATACACGCATCAATCCGACTCAGGTGAACGACCTCGCCGCTGAACATCCGATCAAATGGTTCGCGAAGAACCTGATTGCGACGG
>DATCFN010000424.1:0-3301 GCA_036509475.1 Rhizomicrobium sp.
GCCGGATTGAACACGTCGCCAAAACGTCCAGACGTGCCTTTGACATTCTGGCCGGCGATGAAGTGCGAATATTCTTTCATGGGTTTCCACCTTGGTTTTTAGGCGCCCTCAGCGAAGGGTGGTTTAGCCAAGTGGCTGTGGCGCGGCAACGCGGCACAGTACGCCAACAAAAAAGGCCGCACCCGAAGGTGCAGCCTTTCCCGTCCGAAGAGCCGGAACTTGGATTAACGGGCGAGCGCCACAGCGCGGCCGTCCGAGATACGCTTGCCTTCATAGGCGTCGCCTTTCGGCTTCAGCCAGGCAACGAGTTCGCCGGTGGGCGAGGAGAGTTGCAGCGTCGTGCCGACGGTCTTCCAGTGACCGACGACGGTGCCGTTGCAATCGCCGGTCGAAGCGACCGGGCCGGCGTCCGCAACATTGTTGGTCAGCGTGATGACGCAAGGTGCGTCGTTCACGCCGGTCGAGAGCTTCCATGCGCCCGTGGGGGCCGCGGAATCGGCATGCGCCAGGCCGATAAGGCCCAGAGCCAGAGTGCCGCCAAGAAGAAGGGAATAAACTTTGGTCATGTGAATATCTCCGTCAGAATTCAGTATTCAGAGGATAGGAAGCCGATATCCCTTTGAGAAGTGCTTGGAACGCATGGGTCCGAATTTTTTTTGCATAGCCGACCGGCATAAAATTGCGCTGACAAAAAATCACTTGGCTTTTCAGTGGGTTGGGTTTCACCTGCCCAGACGGGTGCAAATGACCCCGGTGAGACATATTGCGGCACTGCACAATCCGCCGTCGCCCGGCGTTCTTGACGCAAAGCAATGCCGTCCGCTTTGATCGCCGTGGCGCTGCGGCGCCGCAAGCGACGCGCGGAAGGCTTTGGCGATGCAAAACGGATCCGACATTCAGGTGCATCCGCTGACCCCTACGATCGGGGCGGTCATCGGCAATGTCGATCTTTCGACGCGCCCCGACGATGCGACGGTGGCGGCGATCCGCGCGGCGCTGCTGGCGCACAAAGTCATCTTTTTCGAAGACCAGCACATCACGCCGATGCAGCACCGCGATTTCGCGGCGCGCTTCGGCGGACTGCATACGCATCCGCTTTATCCGGGCGTGGCCGAAGCGCCGGAACTGTTCGTCCTCGACAATCACGCGAACAATCCCACCGACAACGATGCGTGGCATACCGATGTGACCTTCATCGAGACGCCGCCTTTGGGCGCGCTGCTCTATGCCAAATCGCTGCCGGAAAATGGCGGCGACACGATCTGGGCGAATATGCAGGTCGCCTATGAAGCGCTGTCCAAGCCGATGCGCGAATTTCTGATTGGGCTGGATGCCATCCACGATTTCGCCCGGGGCTTTCCGGCGCGCGGCACGGTCGCCAAAGGCGCGGGCGCGGACAAACACGCCAAGGCGCTGGAAGAACATCCCCCCGTCATCCATCCGGTGATCCGCACGCATCCGGAGACCGGCGCCAATTCCCTGTTCGTGAATTACGGCTTCACCTCGCGCATCAAGGGCGTCACGCGGGCCGAGAGCGATGCCATCCTCGCCATGCTGTTTGCCCATATCCAAAAGCCGGAATTTCACGTGCGCTGGAAATGGAAGCCGAACGCCATCGCCTTCTGGGACAACCGCATCACGCAGCATTACGCGGTGAACGATTACCTGCCCAACCGCCGCGTCATGCACCGCGCGACGGTTCTGGGCGACAAGCCCTTCCAGCAAGCGCGGATGCCGATGAAGGCGGCGGCGGAGTAACCTCTCAACTTCGTCATGGCCGCCCTCGTGGCGGCCATCCATTTTCCAGAGGCCCAAGACGGAGTTGATGGATGGCCGGGACAATGGCCCGGCCATGACGGTCTCGGGTGTGTGAAAAACTACGTCGGCGGTGGGGAGTGCATGTAGCTTTGCACCAGCGATCCGGCGATGAGCCGCCAGCCGTCCACCAGCACGAAGAAGATGAGCTTGAACGGTAGCGAGATCACCGTCGGCGGCAGCATCATCATGCCCATGCTCATCAGGATCGAAGCGACGGCCATGTCGATGATGAGGAACGGCACGAAGATGAGAAATCCGATCTCGAAAGCGCGTTTCAGTTCCGACAGCATGAAGGCGGGGGCGAGGGTGGTCATCTCCACCTGATCGGGCGTCTTGGGCATGGGCGCCTTGCGCATGTCGAGAAACAGTTTCAGGTCGGCATCGCGCACATGCGCCAGCATGAATTGCTTAACCGGCGCGCTGGCGCGGTCGAGGGCGGCTTCGGTGGTGATCTGGTTGTTCATCAAGGGCTCGATGCCGGCCTGATAGGCGGCATGCAGCGTCGGCGCCATCACGAACAGGGTCAGGAACATCGACAGGCTGACGATCACCGCATTGGGCGGCGTGGTCTGCACGCCCATCGCCGTGCGCAGCAGCGACAGCACCACCACGATGCGCACGAAACTCGTCATCATAATGAGAATGGACGGCGCCAGGCTCAGGATCGTGATGAGCGCGATGATCTGGACCATGCGGTCGGTGAACATGCCGCCGGTGAAATCGACGCTGAGGGAATTTGCGGCGCTGCCCGCCGCAGCCGCGGCTGTTGCAGCAACGGGCGCTGCCGCCATCGCCGCGGTCGGCACGAGCAGCAGCACGGCCGAGATGGCCAAGGTGAGAAAGCGCTTGTTCATACGGTGCTCTCTTGCGCCATCATCGGCATGTGTTCGGCCGCGCGTGTCTGCGCGGCAATTCCATTTTCCACGACGCTGGCGCCATCGGGTCCGACGACGATCAAATGTTCGACGCCGTCGCGGCGCAAAAGATAAAGCTTGTGGCGCGGTCCCATCATCAGGGTTTCAACGACGGACAAACGGCGCTGCGCGTTCGGCGTCATGAAACCTGCGAAGCCGCCGAGGCCCTTGCCGCCATATTTGCGCGCGGCCAGCCATGCAAAGCCGAGCAGCGCCGCGACGAGAAGCAGCGCGCCGAAATACCGTCCAAGATCGAGAACATCCATGGACGGCAATCAAACGCATTAAGCTTAAGCGCGCGTTAAAGAGGGGAAGAAATTGCCGGGCAAAAAGATCCGCGTCGTTAAGCGCGGCTTAATCGTTGGAGCGCAATCTGCCGATTGTTAAGGCTAATTTTCCGTGTACGGAGGAGACGCTCCATGAGTATGACCGATATACCGTTCCTGGGAATGCTGCGTCAGCGCATGTCGTGGCTGAGCGCGCGGCAGGACACGCTGTCGCAGAACGTGGCCAATGCGGATTCGCCCGGCTATCTGGCGCGCGACCTGAAGCCCATGGATTTCAGCGAA
>DATCFN010000425.1:0-3895 GCA_036509475.1 Rhizomicrobium sp.
TTACGCCCTCGGTCACGATTGGTATGTCTTCAACGTAGCCGATTGCGCGATCACCTTTGGGGTGGGTGCGCTATTGTATGATGCCCTGCTGAGGCCGACGGCCCGCGCAGAAGGCTAGACCTGGAGAGATTTGATGGTTGAGTACCGCATGCGGAACCTGTCCCGCGCCTGCATCCTGATCGGTGCGGCGGTGGCGTTGATGGGTTGCCAAAGTATTCGCGAAGCCGCCGGCATCACGAAAGAGCCGCCGGACGAATTCGCGATTGTCACGAAGGCGCCGCTGATCATTCCGCCGGATTATAATTTGCATCCGCCGAAACCCGGCGCGGCACCGCTCAACCAGGTGGCGCCGACAACGGCGGCGCAGGAAGCGCTCTATAGCGACGACCCGCACGCCGTCGCCAATGCCATCACGGGAAATTACAGCGATGCCGAAAAACTTCTGCTCGCCAATTCGGGCGGTGCGACCTCCGATCCGACGATCCGCCGCACGATCGCCGCCGACAACATGAAGGCCGAAGACACCGATCCCAGTCTGACGGATTCGCTGCTGTTCGGTAAAACGGCCGACACCAGTGCCGACCGGCCGCTCGATGCGGATGCCGAGAAGGCGCGCATCGATGCCGGGCAGAACGGCGCGGCGCCCGCCGCCACCGGGAAGGCGACGGAATCGGCGACCATCGACAAGGACAGCAGCAGCAACAATTCCAGCGGCAGCAGCTGGTGGCCGTTCTGATTTGAATTCCACAGCAGGGTACAATCGATTTTTCGCGCGCTTCCGGCAGCGCAGAGTGAGCAGGCGAATGCCGAACGCACGAGGCTTCAGGATATTTGCGGCCTCCGCGGCTGCGGCGGCGATGCTGCTTTGTGCGCCGGCCGGCGCGCAGGAAGCTCATGTTTTCCAGTTCGCGTTGCAGAACGGCATGCAGGTCATCGTCGTGCCGGATCATCGCGCGCCGGTGATAACGCAGATGCTGTGGTTTCGCGTCGGCGCGGTGGACGATCCGCCGGGGCTGAGCGGTCTTGCGCATTTCTTCGAGCACATGATGTTTCGCGGCACGCCCACGGTCAAAGGCGATCAGTTCGCGCAAACCGTGGCGCGCAATGGCGGCGAGAACAACGCCTTCACCACGCATGACTACACGGCCTTCTACGAAGAAATCGCGAAAGACCGCCTGCGCATTGTCATGGGACTGGAAGCCGACCGCATGGCCAATCTGGACCTGTCGGACCCGAACGTGAACACCGAGCGCAGTGTGGTGCTGGAAGAGCGCCGCATGCGCGTGGACAACGATCCGCAATCGCTGATGCGCGAGCAGATGGAAGCCTCGCTTTATATGGGCCACCCTTACAGCCGTCCGGTCATCGGATGGCCGGAAGAGGTGCGCCACATCGGCCGTCGTGAAGCGCAGGATTTCTATACGCATCACTACGCGCCCAACAACGCCATCCTCGTGGTGGCGGGCGACGTGACACGCGAAGACGTGCGCGCCGCCGCTGAGGAAGCCTATGCGAAAGTGCCGTCGCGCCAGCTTGTCCCGCGCGCCGAATTCGCCCAGCCCCAACGCCTTGGCCCGACACGCCTGACGATTTCGCGACCGGATGTGAAGGTGCCGCTTTTCATGCGGCTCTATCGCACCACGAGCTACACCGAAGCCAAGCCGGGAGAAGCTGAGGCTTTGGAGACGCTCGCGACATTGCTGGGCGGAGACGAGACGAGCACGCTCTATCGCGAACTGGTGGTGAAACGGAAACTTGCGACGGCCGCAGGCGCGCAATATTCGGGCTACACGCGCGATGACGGCGAATTCGGGGTTTATGCGGTGCCGCGTCCGGGCGTGAGCCTGCAGCAGATTGAACAGGCGGTCGATCAGATCCTCGCGGCTTATGCGAAAGCGCCGCCGCCCGCTGGCGATCTGCAGCGCGCCAAGACGCAGCTTGTCGCGGGCGCGATCTATCAACGCGACAGCCAATATCAGATGGCCGCCGCTTACGGTCAGGCATTGGTCATCGGCTTGACCACGGACGACGTCGATCAGTGGCCCGACCGTATTCGCGCCGTCGCACCCGCCGCCGTGAAAGACGCCGCGAGCAACGATCTGACAATCAACGAATCCGTGACGGGCTATCTGATGCCCGGGAGCGGCAAATGAGGGCCCGCAAGATCCTCGCGGCGTTCGCGACGGCGGCAGCGCTTCTTTATCCGGCGCTGGCGCAGGCCGTGACGGTGCAGACACTGGACATGGGCCGTGACGCACAGGTCTGGTACGTCGAGGATCATACACTGCCGATGATCGCGATGACCGTGGCGATTCCGGCCGGCTCCGCTTACGACCCGGAAGGCAAAGCCGGTCTTGCCGAATTTGCCGCTGCGATGCTGAACGAAGGCGCGGGTCCTTATAACTCCTTCGCCTATCAATCCGCGCTCAGCGGGCGTGCCATTCATCTTGCAGCGTCGCCCGATCGCGACTTCCTCATCATCTCGCTGGTGACGTTGAAGGAAAACGCGAAAGACGCGTTCCGCTTGCTCGGCACGGCGCTGTCCAAACCGCATTTCGATCCCGACGCGATTGCGCGGGTGCGGGCGCAACTCCTCTCCGGCCTGCAACAGGAAGACGAAGACCCGTCCAGCGTCGGCGCGCGCGTGTTCCTGGGCAAATTCTTCGCCGGTCATCCCTATGCCCATTCGGTGTCGGGCGATGCGGCGTCGATCAACGTCATCACGCGCGACGATCTTCGGAATTTCGCCCGCGATCATTGGATGCGCGGCGGCATCAAGATTGCCGTATCGGGCGACATCGATGCCGCTTCGCTGAAAGCGCTTATTGCCAGCGCGTTCGCCGCTTTGCCGAGCCGGACACCGCCGCCGGTGCCGCCGTTGCGCCACATGGGCGCGCCCGGCGTCACCGTGGTTCCCATGCCGGTGCCGCAACCCAACATCGTGTTCGGCTTGCCGGGCATTCCGCGCAAGGATCAGGATTTCATCCCGTCCTATGTCGCCAATTACATTCTGGGCGGAGGCGGTTTCTCGTCGCGCCTGACCAGCGAGGTGCGCGAGAAGCGCGGCCTCACCTACAGCATTTCGACCGCAGTGGAGACTTTCCAGAAAGGCGGAATCTTCGCCGGCCAGGTTGCCACCAAGGCGGGTTCCGTGCGCGATACGATCGCGGTGATCCGCGATACGATGAACACATTCGTCGCCAGCGGGCCGACGACGAAAGAGTTGCAGGACGCCAAAACCTATCTGACCGGCTCGTTTCCGATGGCCTTCACGTCCAATGTCGGAATCGCCGGCCAACTCAACGCGTTCCAGGATGCTGGCCTGCCTGTGAGTTATGTCCAGAAGCGCAACGATCTGATCAACGCGGTGACGGCGGACGACGTGCGCCGCGTCGCCAAGCGCCTGTTCGACGCCAGCAAGCTCACCATCGTCATCGCCGGCAATCCCGATGCGCCCAAGCAGCCGGTGCATCCGCTCCCCGGCCCCGACAAGCCGCCGCAGCTGCCCAAGCCGCTAAAGGCCGGCAAAGGGCTTTTGCCCCCGATGCCCCCGAAACTGGCCAAGCCGTCCGTGCTGGTTCCGCACAGAACCGCCCCCCGCAAGTAATTTGCTGTTAGTCCGCGCAAGCTTCGGGCGGCGGTCCCGTGCCGCGTCTGCTAGATTTTCGCCATGAGGATTCGCCGTCTCTCCGAAGGCACGATCAACCGCATCGCCGCCGGCGAAGTGGTGGAACGTCCTGCCAGCGCCGTAAAGGAGCTGATCGAGAACGCGCTCGATGCGGGCGCGAAGCGCATCGACATTTCCACATCGGCGGGTGGCGCCGATCTGATCCTTGTCGAAGATGACGGCGAGGGAATGGACGCGGATGACCTGCGCCTAGCGGTCGAACGCCAT
>DATCFN010000426.1:0-2761 GCA_036509475.1 Rhizomicrobium sp.
AGCCGTCATCCGGCGCATCGTCGGACTTGTTCTTGAGGCCGAAATGAATTTCCGCGACCGATTGCGCGCCTGCCGCGTGAACCGCCGTCACCACGCAGGTCGTGCGCTTGCCACAGATTGCGATTTTCTGCGGGGGAGCCAATGACGGCGCGGCGAATGCTGTGCCGGAGAAAAGAATAGCGGTCGCCAAAGCCGCGAAACGAAAGATTTTCATGACAAAGCCCCAGAAGATACTCGGCCGAAATCTATCGTGGCCGCGACTTCCTGTATCGGGAAATTGCGATG
The DNA here is from genome assembly GCA_036509475.1 of Rhizomicrobium sp. Classification (GTDB taxonomy): domain Bacteria; phylum Pseudomonadota; class Alphaproteobacteria; order Micropepsales; family Micropepsaceae; genus Rhizomicrobium. Next base: position 286 of record DATCFN010000426.1, read on the forward strand.
ACCCGATCACAGCAAAACTTGTCCTGAAGCGGCCTACTCTGCCGCCTGCGGTAGATCCTTCGGCTTCCAGCGCAGGATCGGCTTGCGGGCGGCGGCGGTTTCATCGAGACGGCGGCGCGGAGCCAAACGAGGCGCGCCGTCGAAGCGCGCGGTCTGACCGGCCTTGGCTTCCAGCGCCATGGTGCGCAGGACATGGATAAAGCGGTCGAGCGATTCTTTGGATTCAGACTCCGTCGGCTCGATCAGCATCGCGCCGTGGACGACGAGCGGGAAATACATCGTCATCGGGTGATAGCCTTCGTCGATCATCGCTTTGGCGAAATCCAGTGTCGTGACGCCGGTGCCTTCGAGGAATGAGTCATCGAACAGGGCCTCGTGCATGCACGGACCTTCGCCGAACGGCGCACTCATCACATCCTTGAGCGACGCCAGAATGTAATTGGCGGAGAGCACCGCATCCTCGCTCGCCTGACGAATGCCGTCCGCGCCGTGGCTCATCATGTAGGTGAGCGCGCGCGAAAACATGCCCATCTGGCCGTGGAACGCGCACATGCGGCCGAAAGGTTTTGAGCCGTCGGTGGCTTCGTCCGCATGTTCGATCAGGCGAAATTCCTGACCGTCATGGGCGAGCAGCGGCAACGGCGCGAACGGCGCCAGCGCCGCCGACAACACCACCGGGCCCGCGCCCGGACCACCACCGCCATGCGGCGTGGAAAAAGTCTTGTGGAGATTGATATGCATCGCATCGACGCCCAGATCGCCTGGCCGCACGCGCCCTGCGATGGCGTTGAAGTTCGCGCCGTCGCAATAGAAATACGCACCGGCTTTGTGAACCGCGTCGGCCATCTCTTTGATGCGCGGTTCAAACAATCCGCAGGTGTTGGGATTGGTCAGCATGATCGCCGCGACGTCAGGGCCGAGGGCTGCCTCCATCGCATCGGCATCGACATGGCCGTCTTCGGTGGCGGGAATTTCCTGCACCGTGAAACCGGCCACCGCCGCCGTCGCTGGGTTTGTTCCGTGTGCGGAGGATGGCACCAGAACCTTGTGCCGCTTCTCGCCCCGCGCTTCCAAAGCCGCGCGGATCGTGAGCAACCCGCACAACTCGCCATGCGCGCCCGCCTTGGGCGACATCGCGACGGCGGGCATGCCGGTCAGCGTGGTGAGCCATTTCATCAACTCGCCCACCGCTTCAAACGCGCCCTGCACCGTCTGTTGCGGCGCGAGAGGATGCACGTCAGCAAAGCCGGGAAGCCGCGCCATCTTCTCGTTGAGGCGCGGATTGTGTTTCATCGTGCAGGAACCGAGCGGGTAAAGCCCGGCATCGATCGAATAGTTGAGCTGCGACAGCCGCACATAATGGCGGATCACTTCCGGCTCGCTAAGGCCCGGCAAACCCACCGGCCCTTTGCGGCGCAAACCGCCGAGGCGCGTCTCGCTCATCTGAACCTGCGGAATATCCACGCCGGTCATGCCCGGACGGCCGAGTTCGAAGATCAGCGAAACGTCGTGTTGAAGCCCGCGGTCGCCGGAGATGGTCGCCAGTTCGTTTTCGTTGACGCTGCCCGCTGAGGAAGGGCGTCCTTGATTGTTCATGGTCATGCCACGGCCTCCGACAGCGCCCGTACAAAGGCATCGCAGTCCTCATCGGTATTGGTTTCGGTCGCGGCGACGATCAGCAGATCGCGCACGTCCTTGTCATGCGGCAGCAGGCGCGAAGCGGGAACGCCCGCGACGACGCCCTTGTCCGCCAGCACATCGACAACAGATGCGGCAGGCTTGGGCAGCTTCAAGGTGAACTCGTTGAAGAAACTTTCGGTGACGAGCGAAACGCCTTTGACGTTCGAGAGCCGGTCCGCCAGCGCCGAGGCCCGCGCATGATTGGCGCGCGCCAGCCGCGAGAAACCTTCTTCGCCGAGGAGCGACAGATGAATCGTGAATGCCAGGCAGCACAGCCCGCTGTTCGTGCAGATATTGCTGGTCGCCTTCTCGCGGCGGATATGCTGTTCGCGGGTGGATAGCGTCAGCACATAGCCACGCTTGCCCGCGGCGTCAGCGGTTTCGCCGCACAACCGTCCCGGCATGTTGCGCAGGAATTTCTCGCGCGTCGCGAACAGGCCGACATACGGCCCGCCGAAGTTAAGGCCGACGCCGAGCGATTGTCCTTCTGCCGCCACGATGTCCGCACCCTGTGCGCCCGGCGGCTCGATGAGGCCAAGCGACACGATCTCGGTGACGACGGCGATCAGCAACGCACCCTTGGCATGCGCCGCATCGGCGATGGGTTTCAGGTTGCGGATCAAGCCGAACACATCGGGGCTTTGTACCACGACGCAGGCCGTCTGGTCGTCGATCAGCGCGATGATGTCTTCCGCGTTGCCGGGTGTAACTGGCGCGCGGGTGACGGTGCCGGACAGGCCTGCGACGGTTTCAACCGTCTCGGCGTAATGCGGGTGCAGTCCACCACTCAAAATGG
>DATCFN010000427.1:0-14801 GCA_036509475.1 Rhizomicrobium sp.
GACAAGGCGAGCACCGATAATGAGCGCATGTCGATGAAGCTTCGGGTGGCAGGGCCCGCCGGAACGCAGACAGATATCGCAGTCGTTCAGATCGCCGGATTGGTGGCGCGCCGAATCGTCTGTGATGTTCGAGAAGGACAAAGCCTATGCCGCGGCGACCGTTTTGGCATCATTCGATTCGGCAGCAGGCTGGACGTCTACTTGCCAGACGGCGTGACCGTATCGGCAAAAGAAGGGCAGAGCGTGCGCGCGGGCGAGACCGTGCTCGCCTCGTTCCCAAGCTGATGGCACGCATTCCCCGCCCGGACATGGAACGCGTCGCCGGTCTCAGCGAAGAGATTCCGATCACGCGCTTTATTCCGAGCGTCATTACGCTGCTGGCCTTGTGCTGCGGGGCGACTGCAATTCCTTTTGCCATGTATGGCAACTGGAAAGCCGCCGTCGGCGCCATCGTCTGCGCCGCCGTTCTCGACACGATGGATGGATGGGTCGCACGGTTGATCGGGGCCGGCAGCGAGTTCGGCGCACAACTGGATTCCCTCGCCGATCTGGTGAGTTTCGGCATCGCGCCCAGCATCCTCGTGTATATGTGGACGCTGGATCACGCCGGCGGCGCGGGCTGGATTTTCGTTCTGCTCTATTGCGTCTGCTGCGCCATCCGGCTTGCGCGCTTCAATATCGAAAGCAGCAATCCGGCGGACAAGCCCGCGTCGCACTTCACAGGCCTGCCGACCCCGGCTGCGGCGTGCCTCATTCTCCTGCCGATGCAATTCACTTTCCAGTTCGGCGATTTGAGCTTCCGCAATCCTTTCATCACCGCGGCAATGATCGCCGTTGTCGCCGCGCTCATGGTGAGCCGCATTCCGACATTGTCGCTGAAACGCCTGCGCGTTCCCCCGCGTGGGCGGCCGATCGCCTTCGGCTTTCTCGCCATCGTTGCGGGCATCGCCGTGATCTATCCCTGGGCGACGTTGACCACAGCGCTGGTTGTCTATCTCGCCACCATTCCCGTCGGCGTTTTCCAGTTCGCGGAAGCACGCCGCAAAGCCGCAAGAATCCTGCGCGAAATGGACGACTAGTTTCCGTGGCGGCAATGTTGCCCTTGGCTTTGCCCTCAGCCATCCTGACGCCATGCTCACAAAGGCAGACGATTATCCGATCCACCAACTGCCGGAGCCAATCGCGACGGCGGGCACGGATCGCAATTTCTACGATCGCTATTTCTTCAACGGCTATGCGCCGGATGGCAGCACCTTTTTCGCCTGCGCGCTGGGCGTCTACCCGCATCTGAATGTAATGGACGCCGCGTTCTCGGTGATCGCGGACGGCGTGCAGCGCAATCTTCGTGCCTCCCGCGTTCTTCACATGGAGCGCATGGACACACAGGTCGGCCCTATCGCCGTCGAGGTAATCGAGCCGCTGAAGAAACTGCGCGTGCGCGTTTCTTCCAACGAACATGGCATCGAGGCCGATCTGGTTTTTACCGCGCGCGCCACACCGGTGGAAGAACCGCGTTTCACGCACCGCATCGGCCCCAGCACCATGCTGGACTACACGCGCCTTACGCAGAACGGGTCTTACGAAGGTTTCGTTTCGATCAAGGGCAAACGTATCGCCGTCAATTCGAAATGGCTGGGCACACGCGACCGTTCCTGGGGTGTGCGCCCTGTCGGCCTGCCCCATCCGCAACACGTCGCGCCGCCGCGTCTACCGCAATTCTATTGGCTATGGGCGCCGCTGAATTTCGAAGACCGTTTCATGCTCTATCACAACAACGCCGATGCGCATGGCAGGCCTTGGAACGAAGCGTCCGTGATCGGCGCAACAGGCGATGCGGACGCCGCGCACATGGCGCATTGCAATTCGCAGATCGTTTTCAAATCCGGCACGCGCCATGCCGAGAGTGCGACAATCGAGACAGTCGACGCCCATGGTGGAAAATGGCGCGCGAGCCTGACGCCCAAATACAATTTCTACATGTCGGGCGTCGGGTACACCCACCCCGAATGGGGTCACGGCCATTACAAAGGCGAGAACGCGCTCGGCTATGACGAATATGAAACCGCGAGCGTGAACGAGAACGATCCGCGCTTCCTGCATGTGCAGGCGATCTCGACGGCGCATCTTTCCGGCCCGGGCGTGGAACAGAACGGCATGGGCGTGCTGGAGCAGCTGATCATCGGCCCGCATGCGCCGAGCGGTTTCAAAGACATTCTCGATACCGCACCCTGATGACCGACGATATCTCTCAGCGCCTTGCCAAATATCTCGCACCAAAATTGGGTGTGGCAGCGGTCGAGGTCGTGAACCTGTCGCGCATCGCCGGCGGCGCGAGCCGCGAGACCTATCGCTTTCACGCCTGTTATTCGCGCAACGGCAAAGCGGAGGATCGCGGATTGATCCTGCGCCGCGATCCCCCTGCGAGCCTGATCGACACCGAACGCTCCGCCGAATTTCGCGCCTATCAGGCCTTTCACAAGCTCGGCATCCCGGTGCCTGAACCGATCGCGCTGGAGCTGGGCAGCGACGTTCTCGATCGGCCCTTCTTCATCATGGAAGAGATCGAGAATTGTTCGGTCGCGTCCATCCTGGTGCCGGATCCTTACGGCGATCATGCCGAGAAAACCGGACAGCAGTTTTTTTCCATACTGGGAAAAATCGCAAAAGCCGATCCGGATGCCATTGGTCTTTCGGATTTTGACGGCGCGCGCGAGACATCCTGGCTGCACGAAATCGCGCGCTGGGAGCGCGAGATCGACGAAGATGAGCGTGAGCCGCAACCTATCGCTCGAGCGGCCATTCGCTGGCTGAAACGCAATCCGCCGCCAAAGGCGCAGAAACTTTGCGTTGTGCATGGCGACTATCGCACCGGAAATTTTCTTTATGACGCGAGCGGAAATATCCGGGCCATCCTTGATTGGGAAATGGCGCATCTGGGCGATCCGCTCGAAGACCTTGGCTGGGCGCTCGATCCTTTGTGGAGCCACGGCAATCCCGCGCGACCTGCCGGGCTCCTGCCACGCGATCGCGCCATAGCGGTCTGGGAAGAGGCGAGCGGTTTGAAGGCGGATCGCAAAGCGCTGCACTGGTGGGAGATTTTCGCCAGCCTGAAAGGTGCCGCGATCTGGATTTCGGCGGCGCGCGAATATAGCGACGGGCGCAACATGGATGCCGTCAATGCCTTCTCCGGCTGGTATTGCCTTACTTTCCACAACAAGGTTCTCGCCGAACGTCTCAGCGCGGAGACGACATGAAACCCGAAGTCGACCAGATTCTGGGCCTGACCGCCGCGCAGTTGCTGGCCGAAATCGCGCCGCTTCTGCCCGCGAGCTATGCGCAAAGCTCTACGGGGCTTCTCAGCATCATGCTTGTTTTCTGCGCGCAGGAATTCGATCGCGCCGCCGATATCCGGGCAGCCGAAAACGCCGACATGCGCAGATTGGTCGGCGAACTGGCGGCATTTGTGGGCGATGCTGCGCTGAAAACAAAAATCACCGCCGCGTCGAAGAGCACCGATGCATCGCTGCGGATTTCCGACCTCAACGCAGCAAATTATGAGTTGCGGCGGCTTCTGATCGCGCTGCAAAGCCATTTCGAAGACAACGATGCGCGCGATGCACAAGCAAAAATCTGGCTGGTTCTGAAAACGTCGGCCGAGCGGCGGCTTTTGAAATTGCCGGGCGCCTAGATCGTTTTGCCGCGCGGATGGGCTTTGGCATAAACGTCCATCAGCTTGGCTGTTTCGACTTCCGTGTAACCCTGCGTCGTCGATAGCGAGGCGTGGCCAAGCAGTTCCTGCACACTGCGCAGATCGCCGCCATGCGCAAGGATATGCGTGGCGAAGGAATGACGGAGCGCATGCGGCGTGGCGCGATCCGACAGTCCCAGGCGCCCTCGCAGGTTTTGCATCAATGCCTGCGCCTCCCGCGCGCTCATCGGCTTGCCGCGGCGCGAGCGGAACAAGGCGTCTTTCGGCGCGCCCTTGAACGGCAACGTCTTGGCATAGCTGTCCATGGCTGTGCGGATGACCGGTAAAATCGGCACCACGCGCTCCTTCTTGCCCTTGCCCAGAATCACAAGCGCGTCGCCAAGCGGCACGTCTCCCTGCTTCAAACTCAAAGCTTCGGAGATACGCAGGCCCGCGCCGTAGAGCAGCGTCAGCAGCGCCACGTCGCGTGCGCCGATCCATGCCACATCGTTCTCACCGGCTTCGATCAGTGTTCGCGCGGCGTCGGCTTCGCTAAGAGGCCGCGGCAACGTCCGGCCGGTGCGTGGCGTCCGGATGCTTCTTGCCGCCGGATTGTCGAGAATTTCTTCGCGCGCCAGATAACGGAAAAAGCCGCGCACAGACGACACCACGCGCTTCACGCTTCGCGGCGACAGCCCGTCCGCCCGCCGCGACGTTATAAATGCCCGGATGTCAGCCGGTGTGAGCTTCGCGAGTTTGGAAACACCGATATCGCCGCCGACATGGCCGGGCAGAAATTCGAGGAAGCGCGAAACGTCGTCGCCATAGGCGCGCACCGTGTGGGGACTTGCGCGCCGTTCATGCGCCAGCGCCGCCAGCCATTCGCGTCTCAGAGTTTCGGCAGATCGAGCCATGCGCGGATGGCGCGCTCCAATGCGCGCGCGAAGAAGGACAAGTCCGCCGCCGTCTCTTCGCCTTCAAAGCGGCCTTCATTCCTGGCGCCCAGCACATAGATCGCCGCCGGCGTTTGCGGACCGATGCGCAGGCGGAATACCGCCAAGCTGTGGCAGTTGCCATCGCCGAGCAAGACTTCGCCGCCGCCCGACAAAACCGCGCCGCCGCCGTCACGCCCCAGGACTGCCGCAATCGTTCCCGGCGCGATCAGGCGCACGCCGTCGCAACCCTTGGGTGCCGCGTTTTCGCCCTCGACGCAAAGGGCCGCTCGCTCGGCGCCGAAAGCAGGCGCCGCGGAAATGGCGGCGGCTATGGCTTCCTCGAAACTGCGCGCGTCCACCAGGTCGAGCACCAGCTTGCGCACGCCATCGCCGAGCCGCACCGACCGGTCGCTTTTCAGCCCGTCGCGTTCGGCCCGCAAGGCGTTGTTTTCCGTGGTGAGCCGCTCAATCACGTAACGCTGGAGATCGCGCACGCGGCCATCGCCGAATCGCTGCGGCAAAAGAAGGCTCAAAAGCTCGCCATCTTCCGCAAGCTTTTCGCGGTGCATTCTTATATACGCCTTCACCGCCTGGGCGGCGGCGAGGGCCGGATCGCGGGCTTCCGCGCGGTCGCTCAAGTGAAAATCCTGGGAGAGGGCTGCATGGTTTTCAGCGTTGACCGAAACGAATCACAGGTGAAAGTGTAGCGATGAAGTCTGCCGCCGCGAAGCCCGCACTGTTCGACGCCGCGACGGCGCGCGCCGGCGTGCTGCTGCCGCTGCCGCTGTCCGGCGTCTACGATTACGCGGTTGCAACGAAGCTGCCGCGCGGAACGCTGGTCAGTGCGCCGCTGGGACCGCGCGAATACCTCGCCTGCATATGGAATGAAGGCGACGGCAAGATCGCGGCGGAGAAATTGAAAGCCGTGGCGCCGCTCGATGGCGCGCCGTGCTTGCCGCCCGCTTTGTGCGACTTCATCGATTGGGTCGCGCGCTACACGCTGTCGCCGCCCGGACAGGTTTTGGCATTGGCTTTGCGCGTGCCCTCCGCTTTTGACGATGAAGTATCACGCGTCGCCTATATTCGCGGAAGCCAAACGCCACAGCGCATGACCCCGCCGCGTGAGCGTGTTCTCGCGCTGTGCGAAGATGGGCTGGCCCGGCGCGTGATGGATTATGCGGCCGAGGCGAATGTGACGCCCGCCGTCGTGCGCGGACTGATCGACGCTGGTGCGTTGATAGAAACAGCGCTGCCGGAATTTCGGCGCTTTGCGACCCCCGATCCCGAATATGCCAATCCGGTCCTCAATGCGGAGCAGCAAAAGGCCGCGAATGTGCTGGCCACTGATGTTCGGGTCGGCGCATTTTCGGCATGCCTGCTCGACGGCGTGACAGGCTCCGGCAAGACGGAAACCTATTTCGAAGCCGTGGCCGAAGCGCTTCGGCACGGCAAGCAGGTGATGATCCTGCTGCCGGAAATCGCGCTGACAGTGCAGTTTCTGGATCGCTTTGCTGAGCGCTTCGGATGCCGCCCGGCGGAATGGCACAGCGATCTTTCGCAGAAGGAACGCAAGCGCACCTATCGCGCCGTGATGAATGGCGAAGCGCGCGTTGTGGTCGGTGCACGCTCGGCGCTGTTCCTGCCGTTCCAGAGACTCGGCCTCATCGTCGCCGACGAAGAACATGAGCAGGCTTATAAGCAGGAAGAAGGCGTCATCTATCACGCGCGCGACATGGCGGTGGTGCGCGCACGGCTGGAGAATTGTCCGATTGTTCTGGCCAGCGCGACGCCGTCGCTGGAAAGCTATGTCAACGCGCAGGCAGCGCGCTATCGCTGGCTGCGGCTGCGCGAACGTCATGGCGTGGCCGCGATGCCGCAAATCGGCATCATCGACTTGCGAACCGCGCGTGCCAAACCGGGAACGTGGCTCTCCGAACCGTTGCGCGAAGCGCTTGCCGCGACCTTGGCGAGCGGCGAGCAGGCGATGCTGTTCCTCAACCGCCGTGGCTACGCGCCGCTCACGCTATGCCAGTCCTGCGGTCACAAGATGATCTGCCGCAACTGTTCGAGCTGGCTGGTGGAGCATCGCTATCACCGCCGCCTGTCCTGTCATCATTGCGGCTTCGATATTCCGACACCGCCGAAATGCCCTGAATGCGACGCCGAACACAGCCTCATTGCCTGCGGCCCCGGCGTGGAGCGCGTGGCGGAAGAATTCGCGAGTGTGTTTCCGCAGGCACGGATGGCGATTGCCTCCTCCGATACCTGGCATGGGCCGCTGGAAACGCAGAGTGCGATCCGCGCCATGGCCAAGCGCGAAATCGACGTGGTGATCGGCACGCAGATCATGGCCAAGGGCCATCACTTTCCGCAGCTCACGCTGGTTGGAATCATCGACGCGGATTTGGGCGGCGCGGACGGGGATCTGCGCGCGCGTGAGCGTACCTTTCAACTGCTGCATCAGGTGTCGGGACGCGCCGGCCGTGCTGAGAAACCGGGCCTTGTTCTGATGCAGACCCGCAATCCCGCCGATGCGGTGATGAAGGCGCTGGCGTCCGGTGATCGCGACGCTTTTTACGCGCAGGAAATCGGCTTTCGCGAGCGTGCTGCCGCCCCACCATTCGGGCGTCTGGCCGCGATTATCCTGTCCGGTGCCGAAGGCGAAACGGTACGCGAGATCGGGCGCGTTTTGTCCAAATCCGCGCCAGCCGCGCGCGGCGTGAAAGTGTGGGGACCTACGCCGGCCTTTTACCATCTGCTGCGCGGCCAGACTCGCGAGCGGCTGCTGGTACAGGCCGAGAAGAGCGTGGACGTTCAGGCCTATATGCGCGCCTGGCTGGCGGCGGTGAAAATCCCGAACGCCGTCCGCGTGACGGTGGACATCGACCCGGTGAGTTTTTTCTAGCCGGGGAATTTCAATCCCAACTCCCGGCTGCGTTCGATGGCTCTCCGATCATCGTCGCGGGAGTAGAGCTGGCCGAACTTCTTGCCGGTGAGTTGGCGGTAGATCAGTTCGTTCACCGCGCGGTTCAGCCACGCGCTTCGGCTCTCATCCCCACGCAATTTTTCGACCATCTGATCGACGTCCTTGCCCATCCAGAAGGTCATGCGCACCTCTGTTTCGGCCCGCCGTTTTTGATAGGCGGTCTGGCGTTCGCTATCCGATTTCATCAAGGACTTCCGGCGAATCTTCGTAAAGTAACTTACGTGAGTTACTTTACCTTTGCCAGTCCGCCAGCCCGTTTGCGGGGCGCGGCTTTTGCCGTCTTCGGACTGGCTTTTTTCACTGCGCGAGCCTCGTTGCGGGCCACCCCTGCCTTGAGCAATTTGCGGATCAACGGCGCGGGGAGCCGCTTTTCCAGGGGAAAGCGGACGGTGCCTTTGGCAGTCTGATAACCCTTCAACGCCTCCGTAAAGTCACTCACGATAACGCCGGCAAAAAATCCGATGTGATTCTTGTACGCCGCGAAACTACAAAGCGGACGGCCGTGATATTTGTAGAACGGCATATCGTAGGCGATAGCTTCGTCCGCTTTGGGTGCGGCGGCCTTCACCAGAGCCCGCAACTCATCCAGCTTACCGCGCACGGACGCGCTTGCCTGCTTCAGGTAAGCGTCAACTGTTGCCGGAACCGGCGTGTCCTTCATCGGAAATCCCGCACATCCGTCAGATGGCCGGCAATCGCCGCTGCCGCCGCCATGGCGGGGGACATCAAATGGGTGCGGCCGCCGCGGCCCTGACGGCCCTCGAAATTGCGGTTGGAGGTCGAGGCGCAACGCTCGCCCGGCGCCAGCTTGTCGGCATTCATCGCCAGGCACATGGAGCAGCCCGGCTCCCGCCACTCAAAACCCGCTTCGACGAAAATCTTGTCGAGGCCTTCGTCCTCGGCCTGCTTCTTCACCAAGCCCGACCCCGGCACCACCATCGCGCCGACATGCGATGCCACCTTGTGGCCCTTGGCGATGGCGGCGGCGGCCCGCAGATCCTCGATCCGTCCATTGGTGCAGGAGCCGATGAAGACGCGGTCGATCTTCACATCGCTGAGCGCCGTGCCGGGCGCCAAGTCCATATAAGTGAGTGCGCGCTCGACACCGGCGCGCTGGTTCGCGTCCGCGATCTTCGCGGGATCGGGAATGTGTCCGGTGATCGGCAAGCCCTGTTCCGGCGAGGTGCCCCACGTCACCATCGGCGGAATGTCGGCAGCGTTCAGCGCGATCTCCGCATCGAATGTCGCGCCGGCATCGGAATGCAGCGTCTTCCAATAGCTGACGGCCTTGTCCCAGTTGGCCCCCTTCGGCGCGCGCGGACGGCCTTCAATATAGGCGAACGTCACATCGTCCGGCGCGATCAGTCCGGCACGCGCACCGCCTTCGATGGTCATGTTGCAGAGGGTCATGCGGCCCTCCATTGACAGCGCACGCACCGCATCGCCGGCGAACTCGACGACATAACCCGTGCCGCCCGCGGTGCCGATCCTGGCGATCACGGCGAGCGCCATGTCTTTCGCGGTGACGCCGACAGGCAGCTTGCCGTTCACTGTCACGCGCATGTTCTGCGATTTGGGCATTAGCAGAGTCTGTGTCGCCAGCACATGTTCGACATCGGACGTACCGATCCCGAACGCGAGCGAACCGAAGGCGCCATGCGTGGATGTATGGCTATCGCCGCACACCAGCGTCGTGCCCGGCAAGGTCCAGCCCTGCTCCGGTCCCACGATATGCACGATGCCCTGGCGGATATCGTCCATCGACAGATATTCGACGCCGAATTCGCGCGCGTTCCGCTCCAGCGTTTCCACCTGCTCGCGCGATTCCGGGTCGGTAATTCCCGCCTCCCGGTTGGTGGTCGGCACATTGTGATCGGCGACGGCCAAGGTCGTTTCCGGGCGGCGCACTTTGCGGCCGGTCAGGCGCAGGCCTTCAAAGGCCTGCGGGCTGGTCACTTCATGGACCAGATGGCGGTCGACATAGATGACGGAGGATTCGCGCGGCGCCTCATGCACTAGATGCGCGTCCCAGATTTTGTCGTAGAGCGTCTTTGCCATTTCACACAACACAGTTGTTTTTTCGTTTTCGCCCCTTTTTTGATTAGGAATCTGAGGGCTCGCAAAACTGTTGCGCATCGAAGGCGCCATACGCAACGGAATTGTTCTTCAAAAATTTGCGCAGCCCCCCGCCCCCTCGAATTACGGCGTTCGACCCGACCTCTATATAGGCAAATATTCCGAACCTGCAAAGGGCATCAATGCCGGCTGGTGAAATAGAACACCGTCATGATGACCAGGATGGCGATGAACTGGGCCACCACGCGCAGGCGCATCAGTTTATTGGACCAGGTGCGCGAAACATCCCCGCCTTTGAACAGGGTGTAGAGCCCCGCTACCAGGACGAGTGCAACAACGCCAATCGCAAGAGCGACGATGATATGTGCGGCCATGACGTTATATCCTCCCGCCGATACGCACCGCGCAAGCCGCCATTTCATACCGCCCACCAGCGATGATAGCGTCCAAGCGCCACAAGGCTTGGGGGCCATGGACAAACCGGAAGAAGTTCTGGCACGAGCGAATGCGGGCGACGCCGAAGCCCAGATCGCGCTCGGCCGGAATTTCGAGGAAAAGGGCCACACGCCGCTGGCGCGCGCCTGGTACGCCCGCGCGGTCAAGGCGGAAAATCCGGTTGCCATGCGCCTGCTGGCGCGAAGCCTCTTCACCCTGCCGCCGATGGTTATCGGACATGCCGTACAGATGATGCAGGCGGCGGCGGCGCTCGGCGATGCGGAGGCCATGCATTTTTGCGCGCTGTTCGCGGCGATGGATCCCAACTTGCCCGATCGCTGGAACGTTGCGTGCGAATTGAGCGGCCGTGCCGCGGCGCAAGGCTTTGCTCTCGCACAAGCGGAAATGGAATTCCTGAAAAATATGCAGGGCGAGATGGAGACGCTGTCGCGCGCCGTGCCGATCCGCATGGTCCATGAATCGCCGCGTATCGGGATCGTCGAGAACTTCGCGTCACCGGAAATCTGCGACTGGTTCATCGCGCGCGCGAAACCCAGATTGCACCGCGCCCTGGTTCATGACGAAATCGGCGGTGGCGCCCGCGCGGACGATCAACGCGACAACAGTTCTGCGGAATTCAACACGGGCGAAGCGGATCTTGTGTTGTTGCTGGTGCAAGCGCGGATCGCCGCCATTGCGGACACGCCGCGCATCCAGTTGGAAACAAGTTCCGTCCTGCATTATGTGCCGGGTCAGCGGTTCAAGCCGCATTTCGATTTTATGGAACCCGCAGTTCTGGGCCATGCAAAAGATATCGTCCGGCGCGGGCAACGCGTGGCGACGTTCCTTCTCTATCTCAACGACGACTATGAAGGCGGCGAAACCGAATTTCCCCGCCTCGATTTTCGCTACAAGGGGCGCAAGGGCGACGCGCTGATGTTCTGGAATGTCGATCCCGACGGACGGCCCGATCTCAAGACGTTACACGCCGGGCTGCAAACGACACGCGGCGAAAAATGGCTACTTTCGCAATGGCTGCGCTTGCCGTCGCAATAGTTTCCGGCGCGCATCGTCAACCGTTTTACCAGACGCCGGTGTTGGGCATCGACGCCCAAGGCTCGGCCGGGGCGAGAGCGCCGTTCTCCTGCAGCAATTCGATCGAAATTCCATCCGGCGAACGCACAAAGGCCATGTGCCCGTCGCGCGGCGGACGATTGATGGTGACGCCGCCATCCATCAGCCTTTTGCAGGTGTCGTAGATATTGTCCACGCGATAGGCGAGGTGGCCGAAATTACGCCCGCCCTGATAATCCTCGGCGTCCCAGTTGTAGGTAAGTTCCACGAGCGGCGCCTGATCCTTCGCCGCGCGTTCGACATCGCCGGGCGCGCTCAGGAAGACCAGCGTGAAGCGCCCGGCCTTGTTTTCGACACGGCGCGTTTCGGTAAGGCCGAGCTTGTTGCAATAGAAATCGATCGAAGCATCGAGATCCTTCACGCGGACCATGGTGTGCAGATAGCGCATGCGAATGTTCCTTCAGGCGAGATCGTCGATATCAGCGTCCGACAGATTGCCGGGCACGATGGAAACAGGAATGGGATAATGGCTGGCGGTGCCAACCGTGGCTACCAGTGGACCCGGCCCTTCTTTTGCCGTGCCGGCTGCGAGCACGAGAATGGAAATCTCGCGGTCATTCTTCAGCAATTCCAAAAGACATTCCGCCGGGCGGCCTTCGGCGATCACCAGCTCGCTGATGATGCCGGAGAGTTCGTTGACCTTTTTCGCCGCGTCATGGATGAGGCTTTCGGCTTCGGCATGCGCCTCGTCCTTCATGATCTCCTCGACGCCGCGCCATTGCTGGAAGTCGGCGGGGCTTGCAACGCAGAGCAAAGTAACGCGCCCGCCGGTCGCCATCGCGCGGCGCGTGGCAAAGCGGATCGCCACGTTACATTCGGACGACTTGTCCACGACGACAAGGAATTTGCGCGGGCGGCGGGTGGCAGTCATTTATTTCGAGACAGTTTCCAGCTTGTCCGCAAGCCACAGCTTGATGAGAGACTGACGCGTCACACCGCGCTTGCGTGCTTCACGGTCCAGCGACTCCACCATCCAGTTCGGGAAATCGACATTGACGCGCTTGGCTTCAAGGCCGGGGCGGCGGGCGCTCGACCAATCCAGATATTCGCTGATGTCCTCGCCATCATCGAACTTTTTATCCAATTCAGCCGCTGTGATAGTTTTCAATTTCCACCGTCCTTGCGCGACGCACCGAAATAATCCGGATGCGATCCGCGCGGTATGTGACAATCGCCGTCCAACATACGTCTCCGATCATACCGGTAATCGCGTGGCGATTCTCGGTTTCGGAAGCAGCGGCAATCTCCAGTCGGTTGTCGTCGCTCCAGATTTCCCGCGCCTGCTCAAAATCGATCCCATGCTTGGCTTTATTGGCCGCGCTTTTGGCGGGATCGAATTCGAAATCCATGGGAATATGATGCCATAAGGGGAGATAAAGGTATAGTTATTATACCTTTATTGGTCTGAAAGCTGAGCTTTCAGGCTATAAAGCGTTTCCAAGGCCTGTTTCGGGCTCAGACCATCCGGCTCCAGGGCGCGCAAAGCGTCTTCGACCGCGCTCTTTTTCGAAGAGGCCACCACTGGCGCGTTCGCGGCGAAGAGCGGCAGGTCGTCGATACGGGCGAGGGGTTTGTGGCCTTCGCGGCCTTCTTCGAGTGCGCGCAAGACTTCCTCGGCGCGGCCGATCACGGCGGCGGGAAGTCCCGCCAGCTTGGCGACGTGGATTCCATAAGAGCGATCCGCCGCGCCGGGGGCGACTTCGTGCAGGAAGACGATGGTGTCTTTCCATTCCTTCACCGTCATCGTCACACAGGCGAGCGACGTGAGACGCTCCGCCAGCGCCGTCATCTCGTGATAATGCGTGGCGAACAGCGCGCGGGATTTGTTCTTCTCATGCATGTGCTCGACGGCAGCCCATGCAATCGCAAGACCGTCGAAGGTCGCAGTGCCACGGCCGATCTCATCGAGGATAACGAGGCTGCGTTCTGTCGCCTGATTGAGGATCGCCGCCGTCTCCACCATTTCGACCATGAAGGTCGAACGCCCGCGCGCCAGATCGTCCGCCGCGCCGACGCGGCTGAACAGTTTGTCCACGATGCCGATATGCGCGGACTCCGCCGGCACGAACGCGCCCATCTGCGCCAGTACAGCGATGAGCGCGTTCTGGCGCAGGAAGGTTGATTTACCCGCCATATTGGGGCCGGTGACGAGCCAGATGCGCTTTTTGTCCGGCGACAGATCGCAATCGTTCGGCACGAAAGGATTGGCGTGATACGACGCCAGCGCGGCTTCCACCACCGGATGGCGCCCGTGACGGATTTTGAAATGCACACTGTCATCGACCTTGGGCCGCACATGGCGCGCAGCGACGGCGAGTTCGCCGAGTGCCGAAGCGACATCGATCCGCGCCAGCGCATCGGCAACACGGGCGAGCGCGATGCTGGCATCCATGATCGCGGCCAGCATTGTGTCGAACAATTCGCGTTCCAGCGCCAGCGCCTGATCGGCGGCTTGGCTGATGCGCGTTGCCAAACTGGCAAGTTCGTCGGTGGTGAAGCGCACGGCGCTGCCGATGGTCTGGCGATGGCGGAACAACGTGCGGTTTTCGCCTTCCTGCAATTTGTCGCCATGCTGCGGCGTCACTTCGATGAAATATCCCAGCACGCCATTATGCTTGATGCGCAGCTGCGAGACGCCGCTGTCTTGTTTGTAGCGCGCTTCTAGGCTGGCGATGACGCGGCGCGATTCATCGCGCAGGCTTCGCACATCATCGAGCGGCGCATGTGCGCCCGTGACAATAAACCCGCCATCGCGCGCCAGAAATGGTGGCTCGGTTACGAGCAGATGTTCAAGCCTGTCGCTGGCAATGCTGGACGCTGCGATCCCGTCGATCAGATCGTTGCGCGCCAGTTCGATTTCGCCCAGTGCGGGTTTCAGCGGATCGTTCAATTTCCCGAGTTGATCGCGCAACGCGCGCGCCGCTTTCAAGCCATCGCGGATATTGCCGAGATCGCGCGGCCCGCCGCGCCCCACCGACAATCGCGCCAGAGCGCGCGCAATATCCGGTGCGCGGCGCAAATCTTCGCGCAAGCGGCGGCGCAATTCGGAGTCGGCGGCGAAGAACGCGACGGCATCGTGGCGTTCGGAAATCTGCTTCACGTCGGTCAGCGGCGACGACAGCCGGTTGCACAATTCGCGCGCGCCCGCCGCCGTCACGGTGCGGTCGATCACCGACAATAACGAACCACCCCGTGACCCGCTCAATGTCTCGATCAATTCGAGATTCTTGCGCGTTGCCGCATCGATCCCCATGAAGGCGCGTTCGGGTGTCTGCGCCAGCGGCTTCAGCGCCGGCAACTTTCCCTTCTGCGTCAATTCCAGATAACCGACCAGCGCGCCTGCCGCCGACAACTCGGCGCGGCTGAACGCGCCGAATGCATCCAGCGCCATCACTTTGTAGAGCGCCTTCAATGCGCGCTCGCCCGTGCCGGAATCGAATTTCACGCTCGGCATCGGCGTCAGCGCCGCGCCAAAACTCTTCAGGATAGGCGCCAGCGTCTCATCGGCCAGCAATCCATCCGGCGCCAGTAATTCGCTCGGATTGAT
>DATCFN010000428.1:0-2891 GCA_036509475.1 Rhizomicrobium sp.
ATCCGTCGCCGCGAAAGCAACGGTGGAATCCAGATCGCTCATCACTTCGGCGTCCGGCACCTTCGCCACAAGGTTGGTCACAAGCTCTTTGACATGCGCCATGTCGTATTTCCCCGGATCGCCATAGCGCGCATAGAGCGACGGCGCGACGGCGTAATAGCCCAGATGCGCGAGGCGGCGGCAGACATCCTTGATGTGCTCATGCACGCCGAACACTTCCTGCACGACAAGAATGACCGGCAAATTCGTTTTGCCGGACGGCTTCGCGCGATAGGCCGGAATCTTTCCGTCCGAAACCGGAACGCTGACTTCGCCCGCATCCAGTCCGTTGGCGTCGGTGACGATCATGGCTGCGTTGAGCGGTCCCGTTGCCAGGGTGAAACCCGCGACCAAACCCGTTGCCGCAAAAACGCGGCGTGTGATCGGCATCGCGCCGTCCTGTTCCTTGTCCATATTCAACCTCCCTTGAATGTTTCTTTGTAGGATTTCATCTGTCCCAATGACGACGCTTCATAGACGCCGCGCGCGATGGCGCGCGCCAGGCAGTCGGCGGCGATCATGCCGATGCGCATGGTGTCGCGCGGACGCGGTTCAGTGATTTTCGTCTTCGCGGTGGAAACCGCAAAGACCAGATCGCCATCGAAGGGCGTATGCACCGGGCGCAGCGCGCGCGCAAAGCCGTCCGCCGCCATCACGGCGACGCGTTGCAACTCAACGCGCGAAAGATCCGCATCGGTGGCGACGATGGCGATGGTCGTGTTCTCGCGCGGGCGCGCGCCTTTCATGTCGCGCGGCAGGTCGAAATCTTTTTGCACGAAGCCGGGCGCTAGGCGTCGGCCGCCGAATTCGCCGTTCATCTCCATCGGAAACGACCAGAACACGTCGCTGCCCGGAATAAGCGGCGAGCCGACGCTATTCACCGCGACGACGGCGCCGACGATGATGCCGTCCTCGGTCACGGCGGACGCGCTGCCGAGGCCACCTTTATAAGCGCCCGCCATCGCGCCGAAACCCGCGCCCGCATTGCCGAGCGTGAAATCCTCCGACGCATTTTCGACTGCCGCGCGGCCAAGCGCGCGATAGGGCGGCTCATCGCCCCAATTCTTGTCGCCGCCATTGGCAAGATCGAACAGGATCGCGCCCGATACGACCGGCACCAGCGGCGCGCCGGGCGCGATCTGAAAACCTCGGCCCTTCGCGCGCAACCAGGATTGCACGCCGGACGGCGCATCGAGTCCGAACGCCGATCCGCCGGACAGCGTGATCGCATCGATGCCGTCGACCAGCGAAACCGGATTGAGCGCCTCGACGTCGCGCGTGCCCGGCGCGCCGCCGCGTATATCGGCGACGGCCGCGAAAGCGCTGTCGGCCACGAGCACGGTGACGCCAGTGCGGACCTTGTGATCCTCCGCATTGCCGATCTTCAGACCCGCCACATCGGTAATGAGGTTGCGTTTTCCCGCTCTGGCCATGACGATGAGGCTAACCTTGGAATGGTCGGGCGGAAAGAGACGGGCATGATTTACAAGCGCATCATAAGCATGGCCGCCGCTATTCTTGTTCTCACCACGCCCGCTTGGGCGGATAACGTCACCGCCAAGCACCACATGATCGTCACCGACAGTCCCTTCGCCACGGAAGCGGGTCTCAAAATGCTGCGCGCCGGCGGCTCGGCGGTCGATGCCGCCATCGCGGCACAGCTGATGCTGACATTGACGGAGCCGGAATCCACCGGCATCGGCGGCGGCGCCTTCATGGTGCTGTTCGATCCGGCGCAGAAGAAAGTCACGACGTTCGACGGCCGCGAAATGGCGCCCGCTTCCGCCACGCCCGGCATGTTCCTGGATGCGAACGGAAAGCCGCGCGGGCATTTCGATGCGATACCGGGCGGGCTGTCCGTCGGCGTGCCGGGCGATGTCGCGATGATGTGGCTGGCGCATCGCAAATACGGAAAGCTGTCCTGGGCGAAACTGTTTGAGCCAGCGATTGCGCTTTCCGAAAAAGGTTTTCCGGTCACGCACAAACTCGCGGCCGAACTGCGCGCCTTTCCGCAGATCGGCCAGATGCCCGACATTCACGCCTATTTCTACAAGGCCGATGGCACGCCCTATGCCGAAGGCGAAATTCTGAAAAACCCGGAGCTTGCGCAGACGCTGCGTCTGATCGCGAAGAACGGACCCAAAGCCTTTTACGAAGGCCCCATCGCGCAGGCGATTGTGGACAAGGTGCAGCACGCACCGGTCAATCCCGGCGGCATGACCCTGGCCGATCTGAAGAATTACGTTGCTAAAGAACGCGCGCCGGTATGCGGCACCTATCGCAGCTATCGGCTGTGCTCGATGGGACCGCCGAGTTCGGGCGGCGTGGCGGTGATTCAAATTCTCGACATGCTGCAACGATTCCCGGCAAGCGACCTGCAACCGGGCACGCTCAGCGAAGCGCAACTGTTCACGCAGGCCAGCCGTCTCGCCTTCGCGGATCGCGCGAAATATCTGGGTGATCCGGAATTCATTTCCGTGCCTGTCGCTGGACTGACCGACCCCACCTATACCGCCGAACGCTCCAAACTGATCGACCCCACCAAGGACATGGGACAGGCCGAGGCTGGAATGCCGGCGGTAAAACATGCCGCGCTCGACTTCGCGCCGCAACGCACGCCGCAGCTTCCCGGCACAAGCCACATGTCCATCGTCGACGACAATGGCGAAGCGGTAGCGATGACGACGACGGTGGAATTCATCCTCGGCTCGGAATTGATGGCCAAGGGCTTCGTGCTCAACAACCAGCTCACCGATTTCTCCTTCGATCCTGTGCTGGATGGAAAGCCGGTGGCAAACGCACCCGCGCCGAAGAAGCGGCCCTTGTCCGCGATGTCGCCAACGATTGTTTTC
>DATCFN010000429.1:0-5817 GCA_036509475.1 Rhizomicrobium sp.
CCAAAGGCAAGCTACGCGGTCCCTTTGCGGGCGTGCCGTTTCTGCTGAAAGACATCTTCGCGCTCTCCGCCACGATGCCCACGCGGCAGGCGTCCAAGTTCATGCCGGCGATGCCCTGGCCGCACAATTCGTTGCTGGTCGAACGCTTCCTCGCGGCAGGCCTTGTGCCTTTCGGCAAAACCAACGTGCCGGAATTCGGCCTGGTCGCGACGACGGAATCCGCGCTCTACGGCCCTGCACACAATCCCTGGAATCTGGACCATTCGACGGGCGGCTCGTCCGGTGGATCTGGCGCTGCGGTCGCGGCTGGAATCGTGCCGCTGGCGCATGCCAATGATGGCGGCGGATCGATCCGCATTCCGGCATCCTGCTGCGGGCTTGTCGGACTGAAACCTTCGCGCGGCCGCATCAGCAATGCGCCGGATTTTGCCGAAGGGATCGACGGGCTTGCGACCGACCTTGTCGTTTCACGCAGCGTGCGCGACACAGCGGCCGCGCTGGACGCCGTCGCAGGCGCCGTGCAGGGCGATCCCTACTGGGCACCACCGGCGCCCGCTTCTTATCTGGACGCAATGAAGCGCAAGCCCCGCAAGCTGCGCATCGCCATCACGACCACGAAACTGGACGGGTCGGCGTTGCATCCCGACTGCGTGGCCGCGGTGAAGCATGCCGCGAAACTGTGCCGCGATCTCGGCCATGAAATCGATGAAGCCTCGCCCAACCTCGATCAGTCGATCCTCATTCCAGCCTTCATGGCGCTGTGGGGCGGCAATCTTGCATCGGGCATCGACACCATCGCGATGATGACCGGCCGCAAGCCGACGCAACAGGATTTTGAAGGTGCGACCTGGGGCCTTTATGAAGCCGGCAAGCAGGTCAGCGCCAGCCAGTACCTTCAGGCCAAGGCGGCGCTTCATGCCGCGGCGCGCGAAACCGCGCGTTTCCACGAAACCTACGATATATGGCTGACGCCAACCTTGGGCAAGCCGCCGGTGAAACTGGGCACCTTCGACATGAACGAACGCGATCCCGCCAAATCCTTCGCGGCCCAGATCGATTATGTGCCGTTCACCGCCATGCAGAACGCCACCGGTCAGCCGGCCATTAACCTGCCGCTCTTCTGGAACAAGGATGGCCTTCCGATCGGCGTGCAGTTTGTTGGACGTTTCGGCGACGAGGAAACACTGCTGAAGCTCGCCGGCGCGCTGGAGAAGTCGGCGCCGTGGGCCCAGCGTTATGCCAGCGTGAAGGTCTAAGCCGATGGCGTTCGCAGAATATGACCGTCAGGACGGTTTCGGCCTCGCAGCCCTTGTAAAAGCCAAGAAGATCACGCCGCTGGAGTTGGTGGATGAAGCTATCGCCCGTGCCGAACGGCTGAATCCATCCCTGAACGCGATCGTCTTCAAGGCTTATGACCTTGCGCGCGATGCGGCGAAAAAATCCGTACCGGATGGTCCGTTTTCCGGCGTTCCGATCCTGCTCAAAGACATGCGCGCCGCGGCCATCGGCATGCCGACCCGCGCGGGTTCGCGCCTCGTGCCGCCACTGCCCTCCGGTCACGACTGCACTTTGGTGTCGCGCTATCGCAAGAACGGGCTGATACCGCTGGGCAAGACCAACGTGCCGGAATTCGGCATCCTGCCGACAACGGAATCCCTTCTGTACGGCCCCGCGCATAACCCGTGGAATCTGGATCACACACCGGGCGGCTCGTCGGGCGGATCGGCAGCGGCCGTGGCGGCGGGCATCGTTCCGATTGCACATGCCACCGACGGCGGCGGATCGATCCGAATTCCTGCCTCCAATTGTGGGCTTGTGGGGCTCAAGGTCTCGCGCGGGCGCATCACGCAAGGCCCCGATGCCGCGGATTCCACCAGCGGTCTCAGTGTTGACCACTGCGTCACGCGCAGCGTGCGCGACAGCGCCGCGATGCTCGACCTCGCCTGCCCGCCGGACTACGGCGATCCCTACTTTGCACTCAGCCCGCAAGGCTCTTATCTCGAAGCCCTTGAGCACAAGCCGAACCGGCTGAAGATCGCCGTCTCGCTCAAGAGTTTTGAAGGCGTACCGTTCCATCCCGAAGTGACGCTCGCGGTTCAGAAAGCGGCGGCATTGTGCACGGAGCTCGGCCATCAAGTCGAAGAAGCCGCGCCGCAGGTGAATGCGGAGGAGATGACCATGGCGTTCATGGCCCTGTGGGCATCGAACGCGGCCTACGGCATCGAAACGATGTCGCGCATGACCGGCACGAAAATCACGCTGGATCACGTCGAAGGCCTGACGATGGGCCTTTGGGAACGTGGCAAAGCGCTGACGGCGGTTCATCAGATATGGGCCCAACAGGTGCTTTACCGGACCGCGCGCAACGCGGCGAAATTCCACGAGACATACGATCTGTGGCTGACGCCGACCTTGTCGAAGCCGCCGATGAAGCTTGGCCTCGTCGACGTCAACGAGACGAATGTCGAGGAGGCGTTCGCACCGATCCTCGACTATGTGCCATTCACCGCGATGCAGAACGGCACCGGACAGCCGGCGATCAACTTGCCGCTCTATTGGAGCAAATCCGGACTGCCCATCGGCGTGCAATTCGTGGCGCGCAGCGGCGATGAAATGACTCTTTTGAAATTGGCCGCGGAAATCGAACGCGCCCATCCCTGGTTCGACAAGCGCCCGCAAATGAAGGACTGACCAACATGGCGTTCGCGGAATACGACAAGCATGACGGCCTTGGCCTCGCCCATCTGGTGCGCCGCAAGGCGGTTTCGCCGCTCGAACTTCTCGACGAGGCCATCGCGCGGGTCGAAAAGCACAATCCCAAAGTGAACGCCGTCGTTTACAAGGCCTATGACGAAGCGCGCAAAACCGCGCAGGGAAAACTTCCGGAAGGTCCGTTCAAGGGCGTGCCGTTCCTTATCAAGGACATCGGCACGCCGGTGAACGGCTGGCCGATGACGAGCGGCTCTGCCTTTCTCAAGGACTACGTCACCCATCATGACGGCGAGTTGACGAAACGCTATCGCAGCGCCGGCATGGTGCTGTTCGGCAAGACCAACACGCCGGAGTTCGGTATTCCCGGCACGACAGAAGGCCGCCATTTGGGCATTTGCCGCAATCCGTGGAATCCCGGTCACAGCTCCGGCGGATCGTCGGGCGGCGCCGCGGCGGCGGTATCGAGCGGCATGGTGCCGATGGCGCATGGTAGCGACGGCCTCGGCTCCATTCGCATTCCGTCCGCGCAATGCGGGCTTGTCGGCATGAAGCCGACCCAGTTTCGCAATCCCGGCGGACCGGACGATCGCGGCCGCGCACACGGCCTCATCTGCGATCACGTCCTGACGCGCAGCGTGCGCGACAGCGCGGCGATGCTCGACTGGACCGGCACGCCGGAAGACGACGCGCCTTACGCGCCGGTTCCCAAGGCGCGGCCTTTCATGGACGAACTTGCGACCGCGCCCGGAAAGTTGCGCATCGCCTTCTCCACCGAAGTGCCGCGCGGCATCGATCCCACGCCGGACGTGCAGAAAGTGTTCGACGACGCGGTCAAGCTGCTCGGCGAACTCGGCCACACCATGATCCCGCTGCCGAAGATGCCGATCGACTGGCGCAAGCTGTATGCGGCGCAGGGCGCGGTGTCGGGCGCGATGTTTGCCGCGTCGGTGGATGACATGGCGAAGATCGTGGGCCGCGAGCCGACCAGCGAAGACTTCGAACTGCTGGCCTGGGTCAGCTATCGCGGCGCCCGGAAAATCACGGCGTCGCAAGTCGGCGAGGGCTTGCAGCAAATGCGCCTCATCAGCCGGCACATATTGGCCTTGTGGCGCGACTTCGACGTTCTATTGTCGCCGGTCACTTTGGCGCCGCCGCCGAAGATCGGTTATCTCGACCCGGTGAATGTCGATCCCAAGGAATTCAACTATCGCCAGTCGCAGATCTTCGGCTACACCCCGCCGTTCAACATGACCGGCCAGCCTTCGATGTCGCTGCCGATGGGCATGTCGTCCGACACGCTTCCCATCGGCATGATGTTCACCGGGCGCTATTCCGATGAAGCGACGCTTTATCGTCTCGCGGCCCAGATCGAAGAAGCCAGGCCGTGGCAGCCCTGGGCGGATCACAAGCCGCAGGTCTGGGGCTGATCACGCGGCTAGCGGATTAACCCAGCGCAGATTTGGATAACGGGCGAAACCGGTATCTGCGCTGCACAGCGCGAGCCCATGTTCGATGGCGAGTGCCGCAAGGTGAACATCCATGACCGCACTGCTTCCGATGCTTGTTGAAGCGAACAGCGAGTCCAACACCTCGGCGTGGTGCTCCGTTGGTTGCGGTATCCAAACATTATCCGCGCTTAGCCATCGGCGGACATGAGCCCAAGCTTGCGGGACAGAGGCAGGACGTGGAAATAGGCTCCGTTTTGATGAGAGCCGCACGAAACCGAGCAAACTAGCCCAAGGCAACCCAACCCCGCGCCCGCTTGCAAACTGTTCGTCTAGCCAGTTCCTCGCGCGTTCATGTTCGGGAGCGCTCGTGGTACCTGCATAAATCAGCAAGTTTGTATCGACGAGAATCACTTCAAACCCAGCTTCTGCAAATCCTCGTCCTCGTCGATTTGAGCAATTAACGCCTTCAACTCTTCCGGGCTATTGAAAAGCGGTTTGCCCAAATCCAGAGGTAACGTCCGGAACGGTTTACGCGGTTTGCCGGGAGCGTTCATCATCCTAATGCCTTGGCGCAACGCCTCGTTCACCACCTCCTTGAAGCTGCTCGCCCGTTTTTGCTGGAGCTTCTCAAGCGCGATTGCGACATCTTTTTCCAAGGTCAGTGTGGTTCTCATCGAAGCAGCATGCTGAAATGATGTCTTGATGTCAAGTATTTGATGCTTTGATGCCTACTCCGCGGCAACCAGATCTGATTTCAGCCAGCTTTCCAGATCGGCAATCGCGCGGTGCGCCATCGCCTTCTTGCGATCCTTGCCGCGCATGCCTTTCAGTTCGGGAAACAATCCGAAATTCACATTCATCGGCTGAAAGGTTTTCTCGTCCGCGCCGCCCGTGATGTGCGCGAGCAGCGCACCGAACGCGGTGGTCGGCGGCGGCGGCATGGCGATCGCGCCGCACGCTTCGGCGGCGGCGAACCGCCCTGCCAGCAAACCGATCGCGGCGCTTTCGACATAGCCCTCGACGCCCGTCACCTGCCCGGCAAACCGGATCGACGGCCGCGCTTTCATTCGCAGCGAACCATCCAGCAATTTGGGCGAGTTGATAAACGTGTTGCGATGCAGGCCGCCGAGACGCGCGAACTGCGCATTCTCCAGGCCCGGAATGGTGCGGAAAATTCGCGTCTGCTCGCCATGCTTCAACTTTGTCTGGAAGCCGACCATGTTCCATAGCGTGCCGAGCGCGTTGTCCTGGCGCAGTTGCACCACCGCGTAACACCGCTTGCCGGTGCGCGCGTCACACAGCCCGACCGGTTTCATGGGACCGAAGCTCAACGTCTCCGCGCCGCGCGACGCCATCACTTCGATGGGAAGGCAGCCCTCGAAATAGGGCGTGGATGTTTCCCATTCCTTGAAATCGGCTTTCTCGCCCGCGATCAGCGCGGCGATGAAGGCATAGTACTGCGCTTCGTCCATCGGGCAGTTGATGTAGTCCGCACCATCGCCCTTGTCGTAGCGCGACTGCATCCAGCACACATCGAAGTTTATCGACTCCTTGTGGACGATGGGCGCGATGGCGTCGAAGAAGGACAGCGCGTCCTCGCCGCCCAGCGTGCGGATCGCTTCGGCCAGCGGCGGCGACGTCAACGGTCCCGTCGCGA
>DATCFN010000430.1:0-3417 GCA_036509475.1 Rhizomicrobium sp.
CGGGCGCCCCTTATGCGCTTTCGTTGCTGGCGGTATCGCTGATCGCGCTGCTGGTCATCGGCATGCGCAATCTGTGGGACATGGCGACGTTCATGATCCTCAGCGCGCCAAAGGACAGACCGGGCGCATGACGGCGCAGGAAAATAACTGTTCGAGAACAATGGTTTGAAAAATAATCATCAAAAAATGATGATCGCTCTTGACGGGCCATCATAAGATCATCAAATTATCATCGTGGACAGAAGCCGAGGAGGCAATCCATGAGCAAATTTGGTGTCGGCGTGGGCGACGATTTCCCCGTTGATGATGGAAGTGGCAACGCGGCGGGCGGCGATCAAGCCCCGCGCGACGATCGCGAAGACTACGAAGAATGGAAGCGCCGCCGCGAGGCGCATCGTGCCCAGCGCGAACAATGGCGGGCACAGCGCGAAGAGTGGCGCAATCGCAAGCGCGCCTTCAAGGAAAAAGTCCGCGCCGCCGCGCGCGAGAGTTTTGGAGCGGGCCGGGACGACTATGACGATGTTCGCCATGATGGCGGGCGGTACGGTTATCGCCGCCATCGCTTTCCGTTTTTCCTGTGGCCGATGGTCGGACTGCTGATCCCCATTCTGGTGATCGGGCTGCTGATCTCGCTGATCGCGGCGATTTTCAAATCGCCGTTCTTGTTTCTGGCGCTGATCTTGGCAGCGTTCCTGGTTTTCGGCTTTCGCCGTCACCACTGGGCCGGTCATCGTGGCTGGCACGATCATGGGCGCGGCCGCGATTATGATTTCGACCTGAAGCCATCGCGCGCTCCAAGTCAGCCGCCCCAACCCAGCGTGGTGGTGACGCCGCCGCCGGCACCGCAAGACGGTGGAAAGTGAGAACACCATGAGAGGTTCCCGTCACAGCCGGTTTCACGGCGCCGCTGCGGAAGCGATGCGCGCTGCCGCCGAGGCGATGGAAGGCGGCGAGCGCACCACAACGCGCGTACAGCTCGAAATGCCGCCGCAGGCCATGGAGCGCTTGCAGCGGTTGAAGGAGAAATCCGAAGCCGCGTCCTATGCCGAAGTCATCCGCAACGCGCTGCGCGTATTCGAAGCGCTGGTGGACGAGCATGAGAAGGGTGCTGAGTTTTCGCTCAAGCGCGCCAATGGCGAGAACGTCGCCTACAAGATATTCGTGTGACACTGATGGACAAACAGGAACAGAATACCGGCCTTCTGCAAAGCGTCGGTGCTTTCATCGCCCGCAAAGGCCGCCGCGTCTGGCCGCTGACAGTGACGAACAAGGAACGGATCGCGCCGCGCATGACGCGGGTGGCGTTCATCGGCTCCGATCTGGACGAGCTTGTCTGGAAGCAGGGCCAGGATGTCGTGCTGGAAATCCCTTGCGGCGAAGGTTTCGCGCGGCGGCACTACACAATCCGCCATCACGATGCACAGTTGCGAACGCTCACGATCGACTTCGTGCTGCATGGCGAAGGCGTGTCCGGCCCCTGGCTCGATGCCTTGTGGCTGGGCGACAGCGTCAACGCCGTCGGCCCGCGGGGCCACACGATGCTCAACATCGGCGCCGATTGGCATCTTTTCAGCGGCGACGAAACTTGCATCCCCGGCATCTTCGCGATGATCGAGGCGTTGCCCAAAGACGCGCGCGCCTTTGCCTTCATCGAAATCGGCAGCGACGCCGACAGGCTCACATTGACGGCGCAGGCCAACGCCTATCTGACATGGCTTTCGCGCGACAGCGCCGTTGCCGGTCCCAGCCGCATCGTCTTCGATGCCATTGAGAAGTTCGAATTGCCGCAGGGCCGCGGGCACGCCTATGTCATCGGCGAAACCAGCAATGTGCGCAGCGTGCGCCATCGCCTGCTGGAACGCGGCTTCGGACGCGACCAGATTTGCGCCGAAGGCTATTGGCGGCCCGGCCGTGTCGGTGGTCACGACCACGTCTAAATGCGATAAGACCCGGCATGGCGCTGCGCATCGTTCAATGTCCTTCTCCCAATCACGATGCGCGGCCCGACGGCGCCGTGATCGATATTCTGGTGCTGCATTACACCGGCATGAAGACGGGGGAAGAGGCGCTGGCGCGGCTTTGCGATCCGAAGGCGAAAGTCTCGGCGCATTACACCGTCGATCGCGACGGCCGCGTTTACGCCCATGTTCCGGAAGGGCAACGGGCCTGGCATGCTGGCGTTTCCTATTGGGCAGGCGAGCGCAATGTGAATGCACGTTCCATCGGCATCGAGATCGTCAATCCCGGCCACGAATTCGGCTATGTGCCGTTCACGGACCCGCAGATCGCGGCGGTCATCGAACTTTCCCAAGGTATTCTTTCGCGCCATCCGATCACGCCTGCGCGCGTGGTTGCCCATAGCGATGTCGCCCCGGCGCGCAAGGAAGATCCTGGCGAACTTTTCCCATGGAAGCATCTCGCCGAAAACGGCGTGGGGATGTGGCCCGCTGTGAATCCAATTCCCATCGGGCAGCGGCGCGAGGAATATCTCGCTGCCGATCTGGCCCGTTTCGGCTATGGCGTTCCGCCCGATGTCGACGTGCCGTTGGAAAAAGTCATCACCGCTTTCCAGCGCCATTTCCGCCCCGCTTTGCTGAACGGCAAATGGGACGACGAGTGCGGCGCGATCCTCTCGGCGCTTCTATCGCAAATCAGAGCCGGTATGCGCGCAGGCGCGTAGTGCGGCACGTGCGGACGGTCTATTCTGCTTTCTCAATCCTTCGCAGAAGCGCGTCCAGGAGCACCCATGAAAACCATCGGCATGATTGGCGGGATGAGTTGGGAATCCTCGGCCGTTTACTACCAGCTCATGAATCGTGAAGCGCAGAAGCGCCTCGGCGGCGTGCATTCCGCCAAGACATTGATGTACTCGTTCGATTTCGGAGAGATCTCGGCGCTACAGGCCGCCGGCAAATGGGACGAAGCGACAGACCGCATGGCCACGGTTGGCGCCACGCTGTCCAAGGGCGGCGCGGATTTCGTGATGATCTGCTGCAACACCATGCACCGCATGGCGGATGCGGTGGAAAAAGCGGCGCGCGTGCCGCTGCTGCATATCGCCGATCCGCTCGGCGCCAAGATCGCGGCAGACGGCGCGAAACGTGTCGGACTGCTTGGTTCGCGATTTACCATGGAAGATGACCGCATTATCGCCGGTCGCCTCAAAGCGAAGTTTGGCCTCGACATCGTCGTGCCGAACGAGGTCGACCGCGCCACGGTGGACGGTATTATCCAGAACGAACTTTGCCGCGGCCAATTTCTCGAACCGTCACGCGCCGCCTATCGCGATGTGATGGCGCGGCTGGCAGATGATGGCTGCGAAGGCATCATTCTGGGCTGCACGGAAATTCCGCTGCTGGTGAAAGATGGCGACGCGCGCGTTCCGCTCTACGACACAACCACTCTGCATGCGATGGC
>DATCFN010000431.1:0-3280 GCA_036509475.1 Rhizomicrobium sp.
ATCTCCACCATGCCCTGCTTAAAAGCTTTCGCTTCTTCAGGCGTGGCGGGGCGCAGCGGCTCGAATTCGGCTTTTTCGGGGGCGTGATTCATGAATTAGCCCTCCTTCTTGCTGTTATCCAGCTTGTTCAGAAGCTCCATAAACTCGTCCGGCACGGGCTCGGATGCCACGGTGTCGAAAAACTTGCGCAGACCCTGCGTGATGGCCTTTTGATGGGCCCGCCGTTCGTTGGACTTGCCATTGGGGAGGGCATGACTGGACTGGCTCTCCGCCGGCCCCGCAGCCAAAATCGGCCTGTTCATACTTGAGCCCTCACGGGTTTTATCGGACATCACGAACTCCGGCGGATAGTGTATTAAAATCAAATGGTTGGCTCTCGCGTTGCACGCAATTTAATCAGCCAAGCGGAGGATAACCCACGGGAAGGTATTTTTGTTCCCGCCGTCAGGGAACTTTCTTTTTCGCTCAGGCGTTATCCGGGCACAGAGTGACATCAGCAAACATCAAGGACGGGTAGCCGACATGAGCATGACTGCCACATTGGGTCCGCATCTTCCCTATCTCCGCCGCTACGCCAGAGCCCTTACAGGCTCTCAGGCCAGCGGTGACGCCTATGTCCGCGCGTCGCTTCAGGCGCTGCTGGATGGAAACGCCGAATTGCTGGCGGGGGTTCCGCCGCGCATTGCCCTTTACCGCCTGTTCCACGCGCTCTGGTCGAGTTCGGCCAGGTCTGCAACGTCGCCGGCCGTTGCCGGGAGTTCGGTCGAGCAGCGTCTTCAGGCGCTTCAGCCGACCAGCCGTGAAGCGTTGCTGCTTTCCGCGGTCGAAGGGTTCTCCATCACCGAAGTCGCGACCATCCTGGAATGGTCGGACAAGGACGTCGAAGACGCGATCAACGCCGCACTGCGCTCCATCGACAAGGATCTGGCGTCGCGCGTTCTGGTTATCGAAGACGAGACGATCATCGCGCTGGACCTGGAAAGCCTCGTCACCGAGATGGGCCACAAGGTCACCGGCATCGCCACCACGCGCGATGATGCGATCCGCATGGCAAAAGAACAGAAGCCGGATTTGATCCTCACCGACATCCAGCTTGCGGACAGCAGCTCGGGCATTGATGCGGCCCACGCCATTCTGAAGGATTTCGATATTCCGGTGATCTTCATCACCGCCTATCCTGAGCGCCTTTTGACCGGCGAACGTCCGGAGCCGACCTATCTCA
This sequence comes from Rhizomicrobium sp., assembly GCA_036509475.1. Classification (GTDB taxonomy): domain Bacteria; phylum Pseudomonadota; class Alphaproteobacteria; order Micropepsales; family Micropepsaceae; genus Rhizomicrobium. Next base: position 1,223 of record DATCFN010000431.1, read on the forward strand.
TCACCAAGCCGTTCTCGCGCGACACGGTGCGCGCGACCATCGGCCAGGCGTTGTTCTTTCATCGCACCAGCGAAGCCGCCGCTTAATCACTCCTCTTCGCAAAGCCACCTTCCGCAGTTGACACTGCGGGGGGTGGCTTTCTTATTGGCGCATGTCGCGTGACAAGCCGATTCGCCCCGGGAAGGCGCGCAAGCGGACCGATCCCGCTTTGCGTGGTGCCGAGGCGATGTTCTGGTTTGTGTTGGCGCTCGCGATAGGCTTGGGCGGCGCACGCGCCGTGTCGGGCATGCCGATCCTCGCGGGGATGCTGTTGCCGCCCGGCTCGATGGCCGCCGAAGCTGGCGCCGACCCACATCCCGCCAGCGTGACGTTTCCCGTCGAGATCGCTGAAAGTGGCCGGCCTTATTCGCCACAGATATTGCAGGCCGGTCCGGGCTTTCCGCCGTGGCTGACGGCGCGCGTTGCGTTTGCCCGCGCCGGTGACGCGGCCGGCGCTGGCGTCACGCCGCACAGCGCGCCGGCCATCGCTATCGTGATCGACGATCTCGGCGCCGATGCCATCGGCACACGCCGCGCCATCGCCTTGCCGAAAGACGTGTCGCTGTCTTTCCTGCCTTATCCCGATATGGCACCCGAATTTGCGCGCGAAGGATTGCGCGCCGGGCACCAGATCATCGTGCATGTGCCGATGGAGCCGTCCGGGCGCAGCGATCCGGGACCGATGGCGCTGCGCACCGATCTTTCTGCGGCTGAAAACAACACACGTCTGGATTGGGCCTTGGCGCGCATCGCGGGATTTTCCGGCATCAACAACCATGAAGGCAGCAAATTCACCGCCGACCGGGAGGCGCTGGTGCCGGTGATCGAACATCTGCAAGAGCGTCACGTTTTCTTTTTGGATTCGCGCACGACGCCCACCACAAGCGTCGTGCCATTGGCGCGGGCTTTTGGCGTGCCGAGCGCGGGCCGCGATATCTTTCTCGATGACGTTCAGACGGCGGCAGCGATCGACGCCGAATTGATCCACGCGGAGAACGCGGCGAAAGAGCAGGGTGTTGTCATCGCCATAGGCCATCCGCATGCGGCGACGATGGACGCATTGGCCAAGTGGACGGCAAGCGCCGCGTCGCGCGGCTTCGAACTCATCACCGCCAGCGAAGCGATCCGCCGCAAGACCGATCGTGAAGCTCTCAGCGGTTCACTGACAAACTCATTGGCCGCGGCGCGCTGAGGAGGCGTAGCGCACGGCTTCGTCGGCGGCGGCCATGAGCGCCTTCGCCTTGTTCACCGTCTCCTGATATTCGGATTCCGGATCGCTGTCCGCGACCACGCCGCCACCGGCCTGTACGTACATCACGCCATCCTTGACGACGGCGGTGCGCAGCACGATGCAGGTGTCCATCGTTCCGTTCGCGGCGAAATAGCCGACGGCGCCCGCGTAAACCGCGCCGCGTTTTTCTTTTTCGAATTCGTCGATCAATTCCATCGCGCGGATTTTCGGCGCGCCCGACAGGGTGCCTGCCGGCAATCCCGCCGCCAGTGCGTCGATCGCGTCGAGGCCGGGGCGTATCTTGCCTTCGACATTCGACACCAGGTGCATGACGTGGCTGTAGCGTTCGATGAAGAAGCTGTCGGTGACTTTTACTTCGCCGGTTTGCGCCACGCGGCCGACATCGTTGCGGCCCAGATCGACCAGCATCAGATGTTCGGCGCGCTCCTTCGGGTCGTTCATCAACTCGGTCGCGAGCGCCGCGTCGTCTTCCGGCGTGAGGCCGCGCTTGCGGGTGCCCGCGATGGGCCGGATCGTGACGACACCGTCGCGCAGCCGCACCAGAATTTCCGGCGACGAGCCGACAATGGTGAAACCGGGGAAGGCGAGGTGATAGAGGAACGGCGACGGGTTCAATCGCCGCAGCGCGCGATAGAGCGACAGCGGCGGCAGCGTGAACGGGCGGCGAAAGCGCTGGCTCGGCACGACCTGAAACACATCGCCTGCGCGGACGTATTCTTTGGCGCGTTCCACGACGCCGAGATATTCGGCATGCGTCATGTTGGAAT
>DATCFN010000432.1:0-10068 GCA_036509475.1 Rhizomicrobium sp.
TACGAACTCGGCCGCCGCCGCATCGTTCTGGATTCGCTCTGGATCAATGTGATGGACCAGGGCGGCGTGCATGCCGCGCATATCCACCCCCACGCCGTTATCAGCGGCACCTATTATGTCAGCGTGCCGAAAGGTGCGGCGGCGATCCGTTTCGCGGACCCGCGGTTGACGATGATGATGGCCGCGCCGCAAAGGAAAGAACGCGCCGCGCGCGAAAACCAAACATTCGTCAGTGTGACGCCGAAGCCGGGAACGATCCTTTTGTGGGAGAGCTTCCTGCGCCACGACGTGCCGCCGAATGGGGCGCGCGGCAAGCGCATCAGTATCAGTTTCAACTACGCAATCGATTAGAGGTTATCCATGGACGACGACGATCTTCCGCCGAAGCCCCACCCGCGCCCTGAGGGCGCCGCCGGCGCATTCGGCCAATTGATCGGCGCGCTTCTGTGGATCGGAATTTTCCTCGTTTTGGCCGGCGTCGTTCTATACGTCGTCAGCCGCGCGACCGGCTGAACGCGGCGCCTGATTGCGCCTATGCTCCCCTGAGCGATTCGGGCGTGACGCCCGCGCATTCCTGGGGAGGAATTGATGATCTCGGCATTGGGCTCTTCCGTCGAAATGCAGGTTTTGTTCTGCGCGATCCTGCTTGGCATCGTGCAACTTCTTCTAGCCACCTTGGCAAGCGTGCTGGGACGCGGACTGCCATGGGGTGTCGGCGCGCGCGACGAAGGTTGGCCGCCGATCGGAAAATACGGCGCCCGTCTGGAACGCGTCTTCAAGAATTTCCTGGAGACGTTTCCGTTCTTCCTCGGCGCCGTGCTGCTGGCGCATGCGATGGACAAGAGCACGCACAATTCGGTGCTGGGCGCGCAAATCTATCTTTGGGCCCGCTTGCTTTATGTGCCCGCCTATGTGCTGGGCATTCCTGTCGTGCGCACGATCATCTGGACGGCCTCACTGATTGGTATCCTGATGGTGATGCGCGCGATCTGGCCGGGCTGGTAGAGACGTAGGGCAGACGCGGCCGGAGCCGCGTCTGCCATTTGCCGGTCAGGATTCGTCGCCGAAGAAAATACCGGAGATTCTGCCGTCCGGCGTCAACGGCGCGATGTCCCATTTCACGCGGGCATTCCGGCATGTCACCAGATAGGTATCCATGCCGCTCTTGCTGACACCGGTGAACGTTACCGCTGTCACGGCGCCCCATTTGCCGGCCTGCGCATGCAGCTGCGGCAGCATCTGGCGCGTACCCGCCGCCAAAGTCGGCACCATCTTGCTGTAGTCCGGCTGGCCGCTGATCAAGCCGTCGATCTGATGGCGCAGAGCCGCCTGCGTTCCGGGGCTTTGAACATTGGCGGCGATCCTGCGATCGAGATCCGCCTGCGCCAGCCGTCCCTGCGCGTCGTCGACGCGAGGGGCGTGCTGTTCCATGCCGCTTTGGTGCAACACCATTTCCGTGGCGAGGCCCTGCGCGTTCACCGTGAAGCTGAACTGCGCGGGGAGCGAAAGTCCCTTGAGGAAGAACTTGGCAGCGCTTTCCGCGTACATTTCATCCGGCGTCTGACCGATAACGCCGACGAAATAATGATCGCCTTTGCGGCTGACGTGAAAGAGATTGTTCGGGTCCATTCGGTAGTAACCCACAAACCGGTCGAAGCTGGCCGGATCAATGGAGATGGCGGTGCGCGGCACGGCCTGTTCGGCGAGGGCCTGTTGGACCTGCTGCGGCGTGGCAGCCGCGCCTTGCGCGCTTGCCGATAGTCCGAGCAGAACGGGAGCCACGATGACCGCGGCGGCCGAAACGCCGAGCAAGAGTTTTTTTGCGGCGTTCAATCGAATGGCGGATTTGTTTTCCATGATCGTCTCCATACGGTTTTTGAGATTGGCACCTGACACACCGGCGGCGCAGGCGAGCGGCGATTGCAGATAGAGCCGGCAGACTTTGAGAATGCTCTGGGCGTAGATGTGCGGATCGTTTCCGGACGTCAGGACCGCCTCATCACAGGCGCGCTCGCGTTCTTCGAGGAGACGCGCGCCGAGCCACCACACCAATGGGTAGAACCAGAATAGCGCTGCAACGACCATGTGAACCGCGGCCGTCAGATTGTCCTTGCGGTGAAAGTGGCAGAGTTCATGCGCTGCGACGGCCTGCATCTCCGAAGCTGTGAGTTTGCCGGCGATGCCTTCCGGCAGGAGCAGCACCGGACGCCAGATACCGACAAGACCCGGTTCCAGCCGCGCGGCGGAAATTTTGACGCGCACGGGCAACGCGAGCGAGGCTTCCCGCGCCTGCCGTACGACGGCGCGAAGACGCAAGCCGCGCATGAGCCACACCATCAACACGGCAGCGATGCCGCAAGCCCATATCGCGAGCAGAATAGATGTCACATGCGGCGTGGATGTTGCGGGCATGGTGAGAACGGGCGCGACGGCGGAGAATGGCTGTGCAGCGGTTTGCATCCGTTGGAAGACCAGCGGCATTGCGGTGTGCGGGGCGAAGGCGCTCGCCATCACACCGCCCATTGCGGTCAAAAGCGAAAACGGCAACAGGAATTTGAGCGACGCCACGAACCATAGCGCGTAACGAATGGACGCGCCGTTGTTGCGCAACAGCAGAGTTAGAAGCCCGATGGCGGCCGCAAACGCGGTCGATTGCCAGAGATGATCGAAGAGTTGGGTCATTTGCCGCCGCCCTTCTTTTTCGCCAGATCCTGAAGCAGCCGCTCGGCTTCCTGAACGTCCTCCAGGGTGAGCTTTCCGGTTTCGACCAGATGGGCCATGACCGGCTGCATGCGCCCGCCGAAGAGTTTCAGAAATTCATCCACCAGACGGCGCTGGGCGACGTTGCGCGAAATCGCGGCTTCGAAAATATGCGCGTTGCCGATTTTCTTTGTGCGGCGCAGGGCCTTCTTCGTCTCCATGCGATAGATCATGGTCTGCACGGTGGTGTAGGCAGGCCGCGTGCCTTCCGGAAAATGCTCCTGCACCTCCCGCACCGAAGACGCGCCGTGCGTCCACAACACGTCCATGATCTGCAATTCGAGCCTGCTCAACTTGGGCTGTGGCATTACCGGTCCCGTGCTAATCTACTACTCATGTAGTAGAATCTACTACGGCAGATTTAGATTGGCAAGGGGCATAGGAAACTGGCCGTTAAAGCAATAAATCGGCAAAAATCGATTTGGTCGAAGAGGCTCGCTGCGAAACTCGCGGCGCGTGATGCGTGAAGAGCTAAGGTGGCGCGACCGAGACGCACTCTACCCCATCCGTCCCGGATGGCGCTTCACGAATGTCTCCAGCTTGGCGGGGAGTTTGCTGACGTTGAGTTCGCGGTCCCAGACGTTGGCGGCTTCGGCGAGGATTTTCTGCTGCACGTCGGGCTCCAGCATGGTCCACACCGAAAGCACGGCGCTGCCCAGGCGCCGGACGAAGGTTTCGTCTTCGCTGGGATATTTGAACTGACGCTTGCTGGGGATGCTCGACGCCATTTTTCCGGTGGAGTTGACGAACGCGGCCATTTTTATGGTCCTTCTTATGAAACGAGCGAAACCGGGCGGCGCGTTCTTACGCGCGCCATCCCCCCGGCTGGCCCCTGATCTTCTAAAACGCTATTTGCGCTTCTTGCGCGCGGCGTAACGCGCATCGCGCGCCGCCTTCTGTTCTTCCAGCAATCTGGCCAGCTTGGCTTTTTCTTCTTTGGCCTTCGCTTCGCGTTCGACGGCGGCCCGGTTTTCTTCCTCGATCCGCGCCGCTTCAGCGGCGGCGCGTTCTTCCGCCTCGCGCTTGGCGCGGGCTTCTTTCTCGAGTTTGCGCTTGGCTTCGCGGTCCGCGCGTTCGGCGGAGACCTTGGCGCGCTCGGCTTCCAGTTCGGGACGCTTGGCCTCGACCTCGGCCTGCTTGGCCTTCACCTTTTCCAGCAAAGCCTGGCGTGCCTTGGCTGCATTCTCAAGTCGTTCGGAAAAACTGTCTGGCTTGAAACCACGCATGATTGTTCGGTCGTCTCTTCTAGTTGTCGAGGAAGCTGCGCAATTTGCGCGAGCGTGAAGGATGCTTGAGCTTGCGAAGCGCCTTGGCTTCGATCTGGCGAATACGTTCGCGCGTGACCGAGAACTGCTGGCCGACTTCTTCCAGCGTGTGGTCGGTGTTCATGCCGATACCGAAGCGCATGCGCAAGACGCGTTCTTCGCGCGGGGTGAGCGTCGCCAGTACCCGCGTGGTCGTCTCGCGCAGGTTTGCCTGAATGGCGGCGTCGATCGGCAGGATCGCGTTCTTGTCCTCGATGAAATCACCCAGGTGGCTATCTTCCTCGTCGCCGATGGGCGTTTCGAGGGAGATCGGCTCCTTGGCGATCTTGAGCACCTTGCGCACTTTTTCGAGCGGCATCGCCAGACGTTCGGCCAGTTCTTCCGGCGTCGGCTCGCGGCCGATTTCGTGCAGCATCTGGCGCGAGGTGCGCACCAGCTTGTTGATCGTCTCGATCATGTGCACCGGGATACGGATGGTGCGCGCCTGATCGGCGATGGAACGCGTGATGGCCTGACGAATCCACCACGTCGCATAGGTCGAGAACTTGTAACCGCGGCGGTATTCGAACTTATCGACCGCCTTCATCAACCCGATATTGCCTTCCTGAATGAGGTCGAGAAACTGCAAGCCGCGATTGGTGTATTTCTTGGCGATGGAGATCACGAGGCGCAAATTCGCCTCGATCATTTCCTTTTTTGCTTGTCCGCTTTCGCGCTCGCCCTTCTGCACCGTGTGAACGATGCGGCGATATTCGACGATGGACTGACGCGTCTCCTGCGCCAGGCTTTGGATTTCGTCGCGCAAGCCATTGATCCTGTCGCGCTCGTCGGTGACAAAATCTTTCCAGCCATGACGCGACAGGCGGCCAACGCGGCGCGCCCAGTGCGGGTCCAGCTCGTTGCCGAAATGCTCTTTCAGGAAGTCCGAACGATCCACGCCATGCGCTTCGGCCAGACGCAGCAGGCGCCCTTCCAGCGACACCAGGCGGCGATTGATGCCGTACATCTGATCGACAAGGGCTTCGATACGGTTGTTGTTGAGCTTGAGGCCCTTCACCAGATCGACGGTGTCGTTGCGCAGCTTTTTGAAGCGGCGCTCCTGCGAATTGGAAAGTTCGTCGTCGCCGAGCGCGGCTTCGACGGAGGCGTCCTGCAGCTTGCCGAGCTTCTTGTAGAGATTGGCGATGTTGTCGAGGGTTTCGAGAACCTGCGGCTTCAACGACGCTTCCATCGCCGACAGCGGCAGATTGCCCTCGTCGTCTTCGTCGTCGGCATTCGCATCGGCAGCAGCGGCCGCATCTGCCGGATCCATCGGCTCGCCATCGGCATTCAATGCCGGCGCGGCAGGCGCCGGGCGCGGCGGCGGCGGAACAGGCGGCTTGTAGCTCGGACGCGGCGGCATCGGCTGGCCGGTCGCCGGATTGAGTTGCGGGTTGAGCGGTTGGCCGTCGGGACCGAGCGCTGCGGCAGCGGCAGCGGCGGCCGCGGCCTGGCCTTCGGGGCCGACGCTGTACATCGCTTCGAGATCGATGATGTCGCGAAGCAGAACTTTTCCTTCGTTCAACTCATCGCGCCAGATGGTGATGGCTTCGAAGGTGAGCGGAGATTCGCACAGCGCGCCGATCATCAATTCGCGGCCGGCCTCAATGCGCTTGGCGATGGCGATTTCGCCTTCGCGCGAGAGCAATTCGACGCTGCCCATTTCGCGCAGATACATGCGCACCGGATCGTCGGTGCGGTCGTACTGGCCTTCCTTCGCACCGGTGGTGGCCACCGCGGAGCCAGTGGCGACAGCGGGAAGTCCGGCTTCGCCGCCTTCGCCTTCCGCGCCTTCTTCGGATTCTTCACTCTCGATGACATTGATGCCCATTTCATTGAGCATCGACATCGTGTCTTCGATTTGTTCGGACGACGTCTTGTCGGACGGCAGAACCTTGTTCAGCTCGTCATAGGTGACGTAGCCACGCGTCTTGGCCTTCGCGATCATCTTGCGAACGCCGACGTCGGACATATCCAGCAGCGGCGAATCTGCATCGCCCGGCGGCTCGGCCTCGCCCGGCTTCAACCCCTTGGGCGGCGGAACAGGCTTGCCGTTTTTCATCAGCGGCTTGACCAGCGGCGACGGGGCCGGCGCAACGACAGTTTTCGCGGCGAGCTTGGGATCGACTTTGACGTCCGCCTTCTTGGCAGCCTTGGGATCCAGCTTGACGGCTTTCAAAACCGGTTTGGGCGCAGGCTTGGCCGCCGCCTTCTTGACCGCAGCCACTTTGGAAGCCGCCGCCTTGGCGGGCTGCACCTTCGCTTTCACTTTTGCCTTGGGGGCGGCCTTCGTGGGCTTCGCCGCTTTCTTGTGATCTTTTTTAGCCGTCAATTTCGTCGCCACCGATAAATCCGTGTTGTCAGTCCCTACCCTATGCGGGGAGAGTCCTTTTTTGCCGATTACACGCTAGGCGTGTATAGAAAGTCTACTCTTCGCGTTGGGCGCGTATTTCGAGGAGACGCTTGGCATCCTGCCAGCTTTCCTCGGTGCCCTCGGACTTGAAACGCTCCATGGCGCGGTCCCGCTCGGGACTGCCTTCCGCCATGTCTCGAAGCTGGGAAGCGGCTCTAAGCCAGCGAGCCTCAATGTCTTCGTCATCGGCCTGTCCCTGGGGCGTATTTTCCGCAGAGGCAATTCCGCCGCTCGCCAGTGCCCGCGCGTTGAGGCGCTCGACAAGCTCGGCCATACCGTTGCGAACGAGATGGTTCTCCAACCCTTGATTTTCAAGCCTGGAGCCGGAGGCGGCGAGGTTTAGAAGTTCGTGCCTAAAGCTGTCAAGCGAACGGTCGGCGAACGGAAGATCGGCCAAAATCTCGGCATGGGAGACGCCCAGTTGCGGGTGGTGGAGCAGCAGGGTCGCCAGTTCGAGTTCCTTCAGCCGCCGTGCTCCTGAATTTTGTCCTTCAAGTCTAGCATTCAACAACGCCAACTTGTCGTTGGGGGCAGTGCGCGCTCCAGAATCCTTCCTTCGAAGCGTGACCCGTCCCTGTAGGTCTGGTGGTTTCAGCGAGGGAGCCTCACGGCGTTTTTCTATTCCAGCAGCGATTGTGGAACCTCTAACGGCAGTCGTCACCTGCCGGAAGCGGACAACTCCCTTTTTATAATTAGAACTAGGGTCGAACTTCGCTTTCCTGGAAGCAACCGCCCGTATCTCGCCCTTTGATATTTCTGTTTGAATATCAAATTTGGACGAAATCTTTTCCGCGAGCCCCTGAAAATAAAATTCTCGAACATTATCGGCAGGAATAATTCTCAGCCGTTCATTTACATGAGTAACTAGTCCAGCACGCCTTTCAGGAGACTCAAAATCATCCTCCTCAGTGAGAACTCGCCAAAGCATCTCGGAAAGCGGAAGAGCACCATCTAAGACCGATTTCATCCTCGACACACCATGTGTGCGAATAAAAGTATCTGGGTCTTCGTCTTCTGGGAGAAACGCAAAACGTAAAGAATGCCCAGGCTTAAGATGTTGCAAAGATAGTTGAACCGCTTTGCGCGCAGCATTTTGTCCCGCTGCATCACCATCGAAACACAGAATGGGTTCGGGCGCGGTGCGCCAGAGAAGCTGCAACTGATCTTCAGTAAAGGCCGTGCCGAGCGGTGCAACGGCGTGTTCGAAACCTGCGCGCACCAGCGCAATCACGTCCATATAACCTTCGGCGAGGATGATCGTCTGCGCCTTCAATGCGGCGGCGCGCGCCGTAGCGAAATTATAAAGCAGATGGCCTTTGGAAAAGAGCGATGTCTCTCCCGTGTTGATGTATTTGGGTTTCGCGTCGGGATCGAGCGCGCGCGCACCGAAGGCCACCATGCGTCCGCGCGCGTCGCTGATGGGAAAGATCACGCGGTTGTAGAAGAAATCGCGCGGGCTGCGGTCACCGTCTTGCGGCCGCACCAAACCCGCCGCGACCATATCGTCCAGCGGAATGTTCTTGGCGTAGAGATGATCTTTCAACGCGGTGTTGGAATCCGGTGCGTATCCCAAACGAAATTTCTTCGCCGCCTCGCCATTCAATCCACGCGACAACAGATATTCGCGCGCCGTCTCGCTGCCCTTCGCGCGCAACTGATCTTCAAAAAAGACGCAGGCCGCCTCCACGATTTCGTAGAGCGACTTCTTCTTGAGTTCGCGCTCTTCATCTTCCGCCGACCATTTGGGAAGTTCGACACCCGCTTCCTGTGCCAGCTTCTCGACGCTTTCCGGAAAACTCAGCCCTTCAGTTTCCATCGTCCATTTGAACGCATCGCCGCCCGCGCCACAGCCGAAACACTTATAAGTGCGCCGCTCGTTTTCGACCTTGAAGCTGGGCGACTTTTCTTTATGGAACGGGCAGCAGCCCCACATCACGCGACCCTTGCGGGTCAGCTTCACGCGCCGTCCCACCAGCTGGACGAGATCCGTCCGCCGCAAGATTTCGTCGAGAAGGCCTTGGCCATACCGCATGGGGGTTAATGTAGTGCGTCCCGTCGCGGGGTGTCGCGGCTTTCGCAACAAATGTCGCGGTTTTCGCTACAAATCATGTGAATCGCCGCTACAACCGCGACGCAAATCGCGGCATTCCGCGGTTTCAACCCACTCCCTAGCTTGTCATCCCCGGCTGAGCGACCGGTTGGGAGCGAAGGGAAGGGGACCCAGGTATTTGCAGCAAAAGCTCCGCCACGTCACAGCGGCACATCTGAGATCAACCGATCGTAAAGATCGTTCCAACCCGAATTTTCCTTTTCAATCAGCTTGAGTTTCCAAGCGCGGTTCCACCGTTTGAGCCGCTTTTCACGCGCTATCGCGGTCAGAATATCGTCGTGAAATTCGTACCAAACCAGAATGTGGACGCCGTGCTTCTTCGTGAAGCCTTCGACAAGATCGTTCTTGTGTTCCCAAGTGCGGCCAACGAGATCGCTAGTCACGCCAACATAGAGCGTTCCGTTCCGCCGACTTGCGAGTATATAGACGTAATAAGCGTGGTTTTTCACACGAGCGATATTAGCGCGGGACGCTGTGCAGCCCTAGCGCGCGGAACCACCTGGGTCCCCTTCCCTTCGCTCCCAACCGGTCGCTCAGCCGGGGATGACAAGTTTTGGGTGGTAATTAACAATTTTCTCTCAGGGAACTGTGAATTTTTCGATATTCGCTGTCGATGAACAATGTCACTTCGTTGCGAAATATGCTCGTGATTCCGCCGGTAAAACAAATGACCAGTTGATCTGGCTTCGTCCATGTTAGCTTCGATATCGAAAGATATTCTCCTTCAAGAATCAAATCTTTATCCGACGCACCGTCCTGTGAGAAATGTGCATAGAGCCGCGTATCGTCAGCATCGACCGGGCCGTTTCCGTTGTAAGTTTCGACTGTGAGAAACACGCCCTTCGTCGGCGATTTGACGGTTCTTACGTCGTCGGGCTTCGCACAACCAGTGGCTGACAATGACATCACGCAGGCGACCACCAACGATATTTTTCTGCTCATTTTTGGCTCTGCTCCGAAATTTCGCCGGAAGGTTATTTATTTCGGCGTCAGCAGCTCCTTCACCGCCGCGCTCGCCTTGGCGAAATCCATTTGGCCGGCGTAGCGCTCTTTGAGCGCGGCCATCACCTTGCCCATGTCTTTCACCGAGGCGGCACCGACCTCCGCGATCACGCCGGAGACAGCGGCTTTGGTTTCGTCGGCGGACATCTGCTTGGGCATGAAGGAGCGGATAATCTCCACTTCCTCGCGCTCGGATTTGGCCATTTCGGGGCGGTTGCCCGTGTCGAAGGCCAAGGCGCTTTCCTCGCGCTGCTTGATCATCTTGGCGAGCAGGGTCAGCACGTCGTCGTCGCTGACGCCTTCGCGGTTGGTTTCGGTGCGCGCGGCGATGTCGCGGTCCTTGATGGCGGCCAGAACCATGCGCAAGGTCGAAAGACGGCGGGTGTCCTTCGCCCTCATCGCCTCTTTCATCTGATCGGTGAACTGTTCGCGCAGGCCCATATCGTTCTCCAACCTCTTGTTCCGTCATGGCCCGGCTT